>NZ_JBXKIW010000048.1:0-197351 GCF_056995035.1 Romboutsia sp.
TCATAAATTTTAATACTTTTTTTATAAATGATTTAACATTTATTTTAACATTTATTTTTTTTTATATTATATAATTAGGGCTCTAACAAATGGCTATATTACTTATTTAAAAAGTAATTTCCATTTGAAGAATTTTCATTTAATTCTGTTTTTTAAAGAATTTTTATCACCAAGATTCAAAATACTATTTTTTTCTTGCAAAAAAATATTTACATTTGTCGAAATTTGCCTTATAATTATAATTGTTCTAATAAATAGTTTGCATAATAAGGCAAGCAAGGAAAACACTACCATGAAATGGTAGTAATATATTTACATCTTAGGAGGAAACAAAATGTTTGAAATTTTAAAAGGTACAGGTTTATTATTAGCAGTATTGGCATTATTCACATTATTCAGTTACAAAGCACCTAATGGTATGAAGGCAATGGGCGCGTTAGCAAGTGCTGCTTGCGCAAGTTTCTTAGTTGAAGCTTTCCACTTCGCATTCTTTGGTGAAGTTATGAACATAGAATTCTTAGCAGGTGTTGGAGGAGCTAACGGTTCTTTAGGCGGTGTAGCTGCTGCTGTATTAGTTCCACTTGCGTTAGGTGTATCTCCAGTATACGCTGTATTAGTTGGTTTATCAGTTTCTGGATTTGGTATACTTCCAGGATTTATAGCTGGTTATTTAGTTTCTTATGTTGTTAAATTCTTAGAAGAAAAAATACCTGCTGGTATCGATTTAATAGTTATAATATTAATTGCTGCTCCAATGGCAAGAGGTATAGCAATGGGTATGGACCCTATAGTTAAGGGTTCATTAACTCAAATAGGACAAGTTTTAATACAAGCTGCTGATACGTCTCCAATAGTTATGGGGATAATATTAGGAGGATTAATAACAGTTGTTGCAACTGCTCCTTTAAGCTCAATGGCTTTAACTGCTATAATAGGCTTAACAGGTGTTCCAATGGCAATAGGTGCTTTAGCAGTATTTGGTTCTTCTTTCATGAACTACGTGTTCTTCTCAAAAATGAAGTTCGGTTCAAAGAAAGATACAATCTCTGTTGCTATAGAGCCTTTAACTCAAGCAGATATAATATCTGCTAACCCAATACCAGTATATGTTACTAACTTCATAGGTGGAGCTATGTCTGGTGTAATAATTGCTATAATGGGACTTGAAGTAAGTACTCCAGGTACTGCTACTCCAATAGCTGGATTTGCAATATCAGTTGCACAAAACGGACCAAGAGCTTTAATAGGTGCTGCAGGATGTGTAGTTGTAAGTGTAATTGCTGGATTTATAGGTTATGCAATGTTTAAAAATTACAAAATAAAGACTGCTGATGAAATCCGTGGTACTCAATCACAAGAAAATTCTCAAGTAGCTTAATATAAAAAAGAACGTAGAAATATCTACGTTCTTTTTTTATGCAAATTTTATACCCTACAATCGCGACTTCTTAAGTTAGTATTGTAGGGTATATATGTTATCTGGCTTTTATTTATAAATTAAAAAGCAGATAACATATGTTATCTGCTTTTATTGGTGCGGATGAAGGGACTCGAACCCCCACGCCGTAAAGCGCCAGATCCTAAGTCTGGTGCGTCTGCCAATTCCGCCACATCCGCAAATCTTTACTACTCTTTAATTGTACTATCTTTTTAACATTTTAGCAACATATATTTTAAATAACCTAAATATTTTCATCAATACAATTTTAAAGATTTATCTTACTACCTTCCTTGTTAATGTTCCTATACCTAGACCCATCATAATAATACCTATAAGTATTTCAAAATCTGCCAGTCTATAAGCTATTTCTGTTGGTTTTGAATTATTAACTCCAACACCACCAAACATACCTACACTTAAATTAATTACTTCATTTAAATCTTTTATAAATTCCTTTAAGTTCCAAGTATTCATATTTGATAATGTGTATCTAATTATATCTCCATTTACATCTATACCTATTAATAAATATAAGATTGAAAATATAAGAATAATTACTAAAGAAGATAATATACAAAATATAGGCCTTTCTCCATATCCACATGATAACCAAGATATATATGAACCCACTTTAGGTATAAAATCTACACATTTTCTTTCTGTACATTTACCTAAATAGTAATATTCTCCAAAATTATTATTTAAAGTATTTTCTTTAAATTTATCTGCTAAAGTTTCATATGTCATATATATACCTTCATATTCTTGCTTATTTTTAACTCTTGGAAGAATCTTATCAAAGAATGTTTTTTCATCAAATTTAGTTTTATACTTGTCATTAAATTGTATATCTACTATATAAGTTTCCAACGTTTTAAGTCCTGAAAAATCACAATCAATAATTTCAACCATATTTAATTCACAATTTGTAATAATTGTACTTTTCATATCACTAAGTTCAAAAGATGTATTTTTAATTTTACTTTTTTCAAAAATAATAAATGATAAATCACAACTTAAAAATTTAGCATATATTTGGCAATTATAAAAACTGCATCCTAAATTATCTTTTTTATTTAATGAAGGTAATTTCTCACTATCTTGTTTTAAAAATATACAATTTTCAAATACAACCCCTCCACCATTAAAATTACAATCTTCAAACATACAAGCAACAAACCTACACTCCTTAAATTTTACATTTCTAAAACTGCATCCTATAAATTTAGCACAAACTATATCTTCATTAATTATTTCACGAAAACTTTGCTCATCTAATACTCCTTTTTTACCTATTAATTGATCTAATATTTTAGTATAACTATACTCTGAATTAGGAGTATAATTACTTAACTCGATTTTATGCTTTATTATATCATTATATAATTTTTCATTATTTTTCTTCCTTTTTTCTAATTGTTCTTTTAATGCAAATTTTTCTTCTTTGAAATTTATATATGCCATAGCATAGCTCCTTTTACTTATAAGAATTTATATAAAAACAAACGTAACAATAAATCGTTACGTTCATTATATATATTATTTTCTTTTTTTGTTTTAATTATTCTATGTTGTAATAGAATTTTTATTGAATTTCAAATTTATAGTATGTTTGCCAATTATCTTGCATTGTGATAATATTTTATATAGAAATAAGAAAACGTTTTACTAGCAAAAACATAATATTTAAGCAAATGGGGGATGACTTATGTTATTAATTTACAACGATAAAACTAATCCATATTTCAACTTAGCTATGGAAGAATATTTACTTAAAAACTTTAATGAGGACTTATTTATTTTATGGAGAAATGAATCTTCTGTAATAGTGGGTAAAAACCAAAATACTTTATCTGAAATAAATTTGGAATACATTAAAGAAAACAACATACCTGTTGTGAGAAGACAATCAGGTGGAGGGGCTGTGTTTCATGATTTAGGTAATATAAACTTTACATTTATAGCTAATGATAACAATAGCTTTAGTGATTTTAAAGGATTTACTCAACCTATAATAGAGTTATTAAAAACTTTAGATATAAATGCTGAGTTTTCTGGTAGAAATGATTTACTAATAGATGGTAAAAAATTCTCTGGGAATGCTCAATATAACTATAAAAACAAAGTTATGCACCACGGTACTCTTTTATTTTCATCACAAATAGGAGACCTTTCTAATGCTCTAAAGGTAAAACCTATAAAGTTTGAAGGTAAAGGTATAAAAAGCGTTAAATCTCGTGTAACTAATATAAGCGAGCATTTAAAAGATAATATAGATATTTTAGAATTTAAAGATTTAGTAATGAATCATTTAGCTAAATCAAATGCTGATAATAAACCCTACACTTTAACACAAGACGATATCACCAGTATAAATACATTAGTTGATGAAAAATATAATTCTTGGGATTGGAATTTTGGTAATTCTCCAAAGTATAGTCTTACTAATGAGCTTAAATATCCTGGTGGAAATGTAGAATTCAACCTTAATGTTGAAAAAGGAATTATAAAAGAAATAAAATTCTTTGGAGATTTCTTCGGAAAATGTGATGTGTCTTTTATAGAAGAACTTTTAACAGATACTAAACATGAAGAAAATAGCATAAAAAAATCTTTAGAATTAGTCGATATTAATAGCTATTTCTTAGGATGTAATATTGATATTTTAGCTTCTGGGATAATTGGAGCCAAATAATTTCATTTGATATAAAGAGAACTCGGAGAAGAGTTCTTTTTTATTTTATTTTTTTAAATTTTTACTTTTTAAGAAATTACTAGTGTTTTCGAATCGTATTGTTTATTAAATAAAGTCTTTATCGTTTTTTTAATTATTTTTTAATTCATTTATTACATGCAACAGTCCTTTTGTAAAGCTTTTAAGCTTATTCACCTTTTTTTATTATTGACTTTTTTATTAAATTTTCATATACTCTTACTGTAATAATTAATTATATTTAATAAATGATATTTTAAGGAGATTATTTTATGAGAAAGTATAGTTACAAGGAAATGCAAATGATGTATGGAAAAATAAGTCCTTTTGAATTTAAGGATAAATTGATAGATTTAGCAAAATATAATGCGAATAAGAAAAATATAAATATACTTGATGCAGGTCGTGGAAATCCAAACTGGACTGCTGCTACTCCTAGAGAAGCATTTTTTACATTTGGACAATTTGCAGTTAATGAAACTCGTTTAAATTGGGACTTAGGTGACTTAGCTGGTATGCCTCAAAAAAATGGTATCGGAGATAGATTTTACAAATATATAAATGAAAATAGCTCTATGCCTGGTGCTTCTCTTTTAAAAAATATAATCGACTATGGAATAAACGAATTAAACTTTGATGGTGATGACTTTATTCACGAATTGGCTGACGCTATAATTGGAGATAACTATCCCGTACCAGATAGAATGTTACCTCATTTAGAAAAAATAGTTCATAATTATTTAGTTCAAGAAATGAAATATGATACAGATTTAGGTGGCAACTTAGATATATTCGCTGTAGAAGGTGCAACTGCTGCAATGTGCTATATATTCGATTCTTTAATGGCTAATGAACTTTTAAGAAGAGGTGATAAAATTGCTTTAATGACACCTATATTTACACCTTACCTTGAAATACCTCATCTTCCTAGATATAATTTTGAGGTTATTAATATAAATGCAGATGAGGTTGACGAATACGGAAACCACACATGGCAATATTCAAAAGATGAACTTAAAAAACTTAAAGATACATCAATAAAAGCTCTATTTGTTGTCAATCCTAACAATCCAGCTTCTATCGCTATAAATGAAGAATCCGCAACAAATCTTGTTGATGTAGTTAAAGAATATAATCAAGACTTAATGATAATATCAGATGATGTTTACGGAACTTTTGTAAATGATTTTACATCTTTAATGGCAAAACTTCCTTACAATACAATCGGTGTTTATTCGTATTCTAAGTATTTCGGTGTTACAGGATGGAGATTAGGTACAATGGCTCTTCATGAAAAAAATGTGTTTGATAAAAGAATAAATGATTTAGATGAAGAATTAAAAAGTTCTTTAAATAAGCGTTATGGTGATATAAGTTTAAATCCTTCTTCTATTTCATTTATGGATAGAATAGTTGCAGATAGTCGACTTGTAGCACTTAATCATACTGCAGGGCTTTCAACACCTCAACAAGTTCAAATGGCACTCTTCTCTGCTTTTGCATTAATAGATAGTGAAAATGCTTATAAGAAACTTAATATGAGTATTTGTAACAATCGCTATAAATTATTATATGATGCTCTACAAATACCAGTTAAAGAAGATAAAGATAATGCTGCTTATTATACTCAGTTTGATATAGAACAGTGGGGACGTATGAATTACGGTGAAGATTTTGTAAATTATCTTAAAGATAAATATACTCCTGTAGATGTATTATATAAATTAGCTAATGACCACTGTGTAGTACTTCTTAGTGGTAATGGATTTGCTGGTCCTGAATGGTCTGTAAGAGTTTCTCTTGCTAATCTTCACGATGAGGCTTATTCTAAGATAGGTAATGCTCTAAAGAGCATTTTAAATGATTATGTAGTTGAATATATTAACTTTAATAAAAATGAATTAAATAACCCTCAATCAATATAGTTTAAAAATAGTGTATATGAATTTAATTCATATACACTATTTTATCTTTATTTAAAGTACATTTTGAACTTTGTTGCTTTCAATTATATACTCTAAAATCTCTTCACTACCATCCATTCCTTTTAAACTACTTACAAATAAATTATCATTTGTATTTTCATTTAACATGTCTCCATGCTTTAGTACATATCCGTGATTTGCATTTTTTACCATGCCATAATCCATAGTAGAATCTCCTATTGCAGTAAACTCTTTTATATTAAGTTCTTTTATTAAATGTTTTATAGCATTTTCCTTAGTAATTCCCTTTGGTAAAAAGTATATCTTTCTTCCACTTATGTATATATCCCAATTTTTTTCATCTAATATATCTACATATTCTTGCAAACAATTTATATCAAATATTGAATAATCTGCTACTATATAAAAAAATAATTCACTCGCCACTGCGAACTTTATTACGCCTGGTAATTTAGTATATTTTTCAAAATCATTAACCATAATATTTAAATCACAAGACTTATTTTTAATATTTTCAACTTCATTTTTCCAGCTTTCTAAGACTTCATTATTATTTAATATACATCCGCCATTTGTAGTTATTGCCCACGGAAAGTTTATTCCATATTTATCAAAGTTTATTCGTCTGAACTGTTCTGATGTTCTTGTTGTAGTTGGTATAAACATACCTATATCTTGTATTTCTTTTATGTATTCTATTGTATCTAGTGATACATAAGATATTTCTCTGTCTTCATATTTTTCTATATTTGAATATTTAACTTCTGTATCTAAAAATTTATTTGAATAGATTACAGTTCTGTCTAAATCTGAAAAAACATACATACTCCCTACATCCTTTATACTTTATATTTTATATTTTATATATGAAATTTTTAAATGAAATTTATATATCCTTTAAGTTTTTTATTATTCCACAACATCTATATGCTTTTAAATCCATTTCTACTACTTCAACGTTCTTTTCCTTAGCTAATATAAATATATGCTCTATAGACTTATCATTGAGGTCTTTGACTAATATTTTATCTGGTATTCTTCTAAGTAAAACCCTTGTAGTTTCTCCTACTCCTGGTTTTATAAAGTTTTTATCTTTTATATCATAGCTTTGTTTTATATTTAATACATCTACATCTCCTATTTTGCTAACACAATAATCCAATTTAATAAGATTTTTATCTATCTTCTCATATTGGTTTTTAAAGCAACTTTCTATCGTTTGTATATAATTAATAGACTCATCCTTATCTATAAGCTCTTTATAAAACTTCGCACCATGAAAATCATCTTTCCCTATTAAATCATCTCTTAATACGGTTCTACTAATAAGTCCAGATACAGTTGAATTTAGACATGCACTAGGTATTAAAAAATCTTCTCTTACTCCATAAATGCTGGCATATCCTGCAGGGTCTGCTAGCACTGCTAGAGTTGAATCAATATCTATACCTAATATCTTTTTCATATCTTCACATGCATTGTCTAGTTCCCTACATATAGTTCCTTTACCTGTCCATCCATCTACAAATTGGATTTTAGAGTAGGGATGCTTTTCTATTATGTATCTAATAGCATTTATATCTATTCCTTTATCTCTTATGATAGATATAGTATAGTGATTCAATTTCAAATCATATCTATTCTTTAAATACCTTTTGACTAGTACTCCAATTGGAGTCCCTGCTCTTGCAAGAGATACTAAGACTACATCTTCCCCATTTTTTCTTATTATCTTTTCACTCATTACTCCTATAGCATAAGCTAATTTTTCTTTATTATTTTCTAGTTGTTCTTTATATAAATTTAAATATTCTTTACTTACACTTTTTTCTATTGGTAGCATTTGCGAATAATGTCCACCATTTTGAATCTTCATTTCACGCTCTGTATTATTTTCTTCTACCATTAAATTTGATATATCTTTTAATAAAAAAACCACATCTTCTTTTTCATATGTACCAAAATTACTCAATAGTTTTCACCCCTAACTACAACATACTATATTTAATTTCTCTATGTTTGTAGATTTAAATATATTTATAATTTTTTCATAACTTTTCTTATCTTTCTTTAATTCTACAAATAAAAAGCACTCTTTATAATTATCTTTATCTATGTTATATACATAGTTTGATACTTCCTCATTATAAAAACTATTTAACTTGAACTTACTGTTTATAGGGTAATTTTCATTTTCTATCTGTATAATAGGGCTTCTCGTTATAGAGTGATAATATATTTTACCTTCCATTTGTTTAGCGAACATCATAGGAATATACATAAATTCTTCAGTTCCTAAAACCAAAGTATTTTCTTCTTTATTTTGTAGTACTAATTTATCTTTTTCTTTTTTTATAATACTCATAAGATTTTCTTGGTCCTTTTTATTCATACCAAATCTACCAGTATATTTAATATATCTTTTATTTGATATATAATTTTTCATATCTAAGTTTATATAATTTATACATAATTCTTTTTCAATTGTTTTTAGTTCTTTTACTTCTTTATAATCTACTTCTTTGTCTATCTTAAAATCAAAGTTTCCTTTAAATAAATATACAAAATCAATACTACAATTTAATTCTTTTTCTACATTTTTGATTTTCTCTAAGCTTTCTTCATTTACCCAATTTAATATCGAACATATTGTATATCTTTTTTTAGGATATAGGTTTTGAATTTTCTTTATTATATTTACACAAGTATTCGCTGTTGTTATTTCATCATCTATCAAAAGGACACTATCTCCATTTTGTAGATTTTTAAGATTCTCAAAGTATAAATTCTGGTCTGTTGCATGAGAGTGCTCTTCTAAAAATTCTAAGCTCTTATATTCCTTAACTATCTCTCTTGTAGTATGTATAAACTCATAATCACCTTCTAAATAATCAAATACACTGTGTCCTAAAGCTGTTCCTGTTTCAGCAAATGATATTATAGTTCCTTTTTCGTTTTTAAAGTCTTTCTTCTTACTATTATATACTTGCACTATTGATTTACCTAATTCATCCATATCCTTTGGCTTACATGCTAAATGTTTGCCTAATGGTTTAGATACAAATAAAAACCTTCTTTTTAGATTATTTCTTATTCCAACTTGAAGATAATCATTTATATTTAAATCTAGCGGATTGTCTTCTACCTTTATGTCACAACTAAAATTTAAATAACTCATTATAATCTACCCCTTCGTTTAATACTCCATATATTTGTGATAAAATTAATGTTTTCTTAGCCCATAATAAGTGAGGATTTACTTCGTTCATCCTTGCCCCTAATACACCTTTACTCACCCCATATACGCTATCAATACTATTTAATATAGTATTAGCATCCATATAGTCTTCGTAGCTTACAACTTGTAAAGCTTGTACCATTACGATTTGATTTGGATGTATTACAGTTTTTCCAATCAATCCATGAAATTTATCTAATAGAATTTCTTCAATATATTTATTTTTTATTAATTCATCATTCATATCAAATAACTCTGACACACCACCACTTATTGGTATATCTAATTCTGGTCTGTTTAAATAATTTATAACATCATGTATAAAGGAAGCACATATTACATTATCATACATAGAAAAAGACTTGCTTCTTCTTATTCCATATATACCTAATACATCTGCTATCCCTATTCTAATATTTAAGACTCTATCTTTATGCTTTAAAAGTGTTTTGTAAATATTCTTGAAATAATATTCTTTACTTTCTTTGTATATAAATTCTTTACTTTCTATTATAGGAATTACATACATATCTAATAATTTAAAAGAGTTTAATATATCTATACATTTTTCTATAAGCTGTGCATCTGCTTTAGGAAGTAATATTCCTGTTATTATCTTTTTATTTGATATTATAATGTCACTTATTTTTTCTAACTGATTTGCATCTTTTATCCTAATAAAAATCAGAGGTATATTTTCTATGTTTTTATTTTTTACATCCTCTAAAACTAATTTCAGATTTTTTATCGCTTCTTTTTCTCCTTTTGCTCCAACTGAATCTTCAAGGCATATCGCAAGAGGTCTAACCCCCATTACTTCGCCTCTTATTGTTTTATATATCATGTTATATTGTGTAGCTGGTATATATAAAAAGGCACCCAATGAATATTTTAATAAATCTAATTTTGTATTATTATTAAAATACTGTGGCTGTTGTAAAAATATTCTTTCTAGATTCTCATTGCCTATATAGTCAAAGTATCTCAATTTCTCCACCTCTTATAAAATTCAAGTCAATCTCTTTGTCAAAACTTTTACCAAGATTCACTTCATTCATCTATTAAAATTATAAGTGTAAAGGGCTAATTTAATTAAATCAGCCCTTTAACATATTACTTATTAAAAATTAATGATGTGTTTATATCTTCTAGTCTCTTACTGTTATCTTTCATTGTTGATCTATTTGTTTCTTCAATTCTCATTGTCTCATCTATGCCACTTTTTATTGTACTGTACATTTTTTCCAATGTTTCTATTTGTATTGAACTTGAATTTGCCATTCTAGCAATTTGTGCACTTTGTGTTGTTACATTTTGAGCATTTCTAAGTAATAATTCATTAGTCTTATCATCAAGTGCTTTTAAAGATTTAGCTTGTAATTCTTGTTTTTTAAGTATTATAGCTTGAGATAAACATTGTTTAAATACTGGTAGCGTTACAACAAAAGCACTATTTATTTTTCTTATTAATCCGTAGTTATTATGTTGCATTCCTCTTAGCATTGGTATCGTTTGTATAGATATATTTTCTGCTATTCTTAAATCATATACTCTTTGAGTTAACATATCATATACTTTTAAAAGATCTTGATAGTTAACCATATCCATTTGATCTGTACTAGTTTCTGATTTTTCTTTAAAGAATGGTAATATCTCATTATCCATTTCTTCTATTGCCATTTCTCCTGCCACAATATATTTTTGTAATTCATTGTAGAAGTTAAAGTTTTCATCTAACATAGCTCCTAATTGCTTATTTGATAGGGCTATGTCTCTTTCATATTGTTCTAATTCTATTTGAATTTTTTCAACTTCTCCACCTAATGTTTCATATTTTTGGAACATTAGCTCAACTGCATTACTAGCTTTTTTAAATATTTTTTGTAATATTGAAGGCTCTTTTCCTTGTTGAAAATCATCTAAATCAAACTTATCCATTATTTTAGCTAAATGAAGTAACATCTTAGAATTTTCTTCATTTCTATTTAACTTTATTGAATTTAACAATGAATCTGAAACTCTTGCTATTCCTTCTGATGCTCCTCTACCAAATTGAAGTATACTATTTGGATTTTCTACTTCTATAAGAGCTGTTAGCTTTTCTACTTCCTTTGATTTTCTTAACTCAGTTTTTTTATTGTTTGTATATTCAACTATATCAAATTTTTCTTCCACTATTTCTGCTGCATTTGTCATAGATGTAGAGCTTGATTGTTTGTTCATTCCACTAATATTTATTGCCATTTTTATTATCTCCTCTTTCCAAAAATTTTCTTAAATAGCGGTATACTATTTTTTATTGAACTAAGCTTTAATTCATACACCATTTTATCTAATCTATGAATATCTATTATCTTATTATTTATTACATTTTCTATACAATTTGCCCCAGATGGACATAAATTTATTATATCAAACCCAATTTTACTTAATAAAAGCATTAAAAATGCTATTTCTTTTTCAAATATAATATCTTTTTCTATATATACTACAAGCTTAGGGTTAATAAGAGAATAATCAAAGTTATTTATCATATGAACAAACCTTCTATCCATATTAAGTACTGTATATAACCCTTTTATCCTATCTTCACGATTTAATCCATCTACAAACATATCACTTACTATAACTTCTTCTATTTTTTCTAAAATCATTTCTTGAGTATTTGCATTTAAAGTTGATATAGTGTAACTTTTATCTCCTAAAATACCCTTTTTATCTATAATTCCATCACTACTTATTAAAAACGATAAGCTAAATGCATCTTTCGTAAATCCTTTTGAGAAATAATTTACATCTCCATTAAATTCTATAAAAAATACATCATCACTATCTCTTAAATTATTTACAAAGTCTAAATACTCATTATTATCATTATAAACTCCATTTATTTTAGAAAAGAATACTGGAGCTTCAACACTTTTATTATCAAAATTAAAGCCTGGTCTCAGTTTCAATGGTTCTCTAAAGTATATATCTATTTCGTCTAATGTCGAACTTAATAGTAAACTTTTTATCTTTCTATCTTGAAGTTGCCATGGCTTTATAAATCCTGAATCATTTAACAATTGATCACTAATGCTTTTAGAAGCTTGAGCACCAATCGTCATAGCTTTTTTTATAGATGATTTTTCAACTACCGCTCCAAAATTAACTCTTTCTTCAAAGCTGATTTTTTCGTCTGCTAATTTTTCTTGTATCATCTCTATTTCATACTTATCATTACATAATACACTAATATTTCCATCTTCATTTGGATTTAAATATAATATATCAAACCCTGCTAAATTCAGTATTTTCAATAAGTATATTTCATGCTTTTTTATAGATCCATAAAATATAATTTTAGGTGTATCATTTTTACTTATTTTTAAAGGATTTATATATTCTTTAATCCATGCCATTATCTTAATAATAAAGTTTTGCTTTACTCTCTCATTGCTAAATTCATTACTCTCATTATTAAAAAATATGTCCAAAGCTTTTTTTATTTTACTATTCAAATCTTCATTATTTACGATAGTAATTTCTATATTTTCTAAACTATTATTATAGTTTTTTAATATATCTTTAAAATAACTTATAGTATCAAAATCATTCGGATTCGGTATACTATCTAAAAACAGTGCTATATCCTGCCTATTATCAATTTTTTCTTTACTTTTGAATATCTCAAGATTATATAAATTTGTGTCTTTTAATCCTACATAAGATATAAAGTAATTTAAATGACTTATTGATGGAGTGTAGTTCCCTCTATCTGATTGGCTAGAAAATATTTTTTCAAAAACTAAACAATCACTCACACTTATCCTCCTATTTTATATAGATTAGCTAATTTTATATAAGCCTCATCCTAAATTAGAATGAGGCTATTTTAAATTTCATATATTTATTCTTCTGATGTTGCTAATTCCTCTATTAATTCTTCTTGTTTATTTCCTTTAAATAGTCTTATTACAAACTTAACTAACTCATTAACTACAATTATTAATGATGCAAGTAATATTACCTTAACCCAAGTCATAACATCAAGTGCTACTGAATCGAAGAAGTCTTGGAATAATTGTGTAAATATTATTTGAGCTATTGCTGTTACACTTATTATTTGTAATGCAAGTTTATTTTTAAATAAGTTAGGTATTATACTATCACAATTAAACTCTCTACAGTTAAACGCATTCCAAAGTGCACTGAATGCAAATAATGCGAACATTACTGTTCCTTGTTCTTTTAGCTCTACATCTAATATATTAAATGTAGATTGAGCCATTAAAACGCCTGTGATAAATAATGCATTTAATACTATGTTTGTACCCATAGATTTAGTTATTATATTAGCATTTCTATTTGTTGGTTTTCTTTTTAATACATGCTTTCTTACCGGTTCAAGTCCTAGTGCAAGTGCTGGAGGTCCATCCATTATGATGTTTACCCATAATAATTGTATAGTTGTAAATGGCATCTCTTGTCCTGTTACAGTACATATTATAGCAACTAAGAAAGCTATTATGTTTACTGTTAACTGGAACTGAACGAATCTTTGGAAGTTATCATAAATTCCTCTACCCCATTGTATACCTTTAACAATTGTAGAGAAACTATCATCTGTAAGTATTATATCAGCTGCACTTTTACTTACTTCTGTACCTGCTATACCCATAGCTATACCTACGTCTGCTTTAGATAATGCAGGAGCATCATTTATTCCGTCGCCTGTAACTGCTACTACTTCACCTAAATTTTGTAGAGCTTGAACTATTCTCATTTTACTATCTGGCTTACTTCTAGCTACTATAGATATAGTTTGAATTTCAGATTTTAATTCTTCATCACTTAAAGTATCAATATAAGAAGCTTCAACCGCTCTCATATTATTTTTAAGTAATCCTAATTCTTCACCAATAGCTCTTGCGGTGTTTATATTATCACCTGTTAACATTTTTACAGATACACCTGCTTTATTGGCTATATTAACAGATTCTATTACATCAGTTCTTAATGGATCTCTTATTCCAACAAATCCACTAAACACTAAATTATTTTCATTAGAATCAACATCAATATCTTCTGCTTCTAATGTTACTGCTGCTTCTTGTCCTGCACTTAATATTTCTTTATATGCAAAACCTAATGTTCTCATTGATTTAACTTGTAGTTTCTTTATTTCATCTAATATATCATTTTTTATAGTTTCAGTTAAAAATACTATATCATTGCCCTTTTGTATATGTGAACATAATTGTAGTAATACTTCTGGAGCACCTTTTGATAGTAATAGTAATCCATCATTATTTTCTATAACAGATGTCATCCTCTTTTTATCAGATGTGAATTGATTTTGTGCTACTATATTAGATTCTTTTCTTATTTTTCTATAATCATCATTATTGTATAGTAATAATGCACATTCTGTAGCACTACCTATATACTTTGTTTCACCATTATTATGTTCTATATCTGCAGTAGAGTTTATAGTGCAGTTTTCATTAAAGTAGCTATTATTTTTAATATCTTTACTTTCAACATATCTACCGTCTATATACGCAACTTCTACTGTCATTCTATTTTGTGTTAATGTTCCTGTTTTATCTGAACATATTACAGATACTGAACCTATTGTTTCACAAGCTTCTTTTTTAGTAACTAATGCATTTATCTTAGCCATTTTTTGCATTGTAATAGCTAAAGTCATATTTATCATAGTAGGAAGTCCTTCTGGAACTGCCGCAACTATTAATGCAACACAAACTGTAAATGCTGTCTTAGCTGGTTCTATAGATTGTAAAAATGGCATAAAACCACTCATATCTACATTCAATACACCGCTCATAACCATTTGTACAACCATAAATATGAATAATAATCCTGCAACAGCAGAAGATATCTTAGCTATCATACCACCTAGATTCCCAAGCTTAGCTTGCAAAGGTGTTTCTTCATCTTCATCACATAGATTTTGAGCTATTTTACCCATTTCTGTATCATCACCTATAGTAGTAACTACCATTGTAGCTCTTCCATATGCAACTAAAGTACCACCAAATACCATATTTAATTGCTTAGCTGGTATTGGTTCTTGCTCTATAATTTGACCTTTAGATTCTATTTTCTCCATAGGAATTATTACATCGCTTTTTTTAGATACATCATCAGATTCTCCTGTTAACATATCTTCTCTTATTTTTAAATTTATACTTTCTATAAGTCTACCATCTGCTGGTATCATATCTCCCATTTCTATATAAACTATATCCCCTGGAAGTAATTCACTTTTTTGCATTTGATGAATTTCACCATCTCTTAATACTTTAACCTCTATATTTTCAGTAAGTTTAGATAATGCATCAGCAGCCTTTTTAGACTTACCTTCTGTTATCATACCTATAGCTATACCTATAGTTATTGCACCAATTATACCGATGGCATCATGAGCTTCACCTATCACAGCACTTATAACAGCGGCTGCCATTAATATAAGTATCATTGGCTCAGTTAAATTTCCTTTTAATTCTTCCCAAAAACTTCCTTCTTCTTTAGGTGTAAACTCATTAAAACCATGCTTTTCTCTTCTTTTTTTAACTTCACTAGATGATAGGCCTTTGCTTTCTTCTACAGTTAAACTTTCTAATACTTCTTCTTTTTCTACATTATAAAATTTCATTTTTTATACCTCATATGCACATTCTATTTTCCCTAAGTTTGATACAACATCCTTTAAGCAAGTATCGCTCGTTCCTTCTCCCACTGCACTAAATTGCCAAGTATTACCTTGTCTATATATAGTTCCTACTATTAAGGCAGTTTTTGATGAATAATCATCACTTAAGTTATATCTTACAACTTCTTTTTTAGTACAATTATCAACAACTCTTATAAATGCATTTTGTATCATACCAAAATGCTGCTTTCTAGCTACACAATTATATATATTTACTACAAATAATAATTTATTTACATGAGCTGGAACTTTATCTAAGTTAACTAATACTTGCTCATCATCTCCATCACCATCTCCAGTAAGATTGTCTCCAGTATGAACTACTGCATTACCTGCACTTTTTAAGTTACCAAAGTATATTAAATCATTATTATTTTCTAATTTACCTTGACTGTTTAACATAAATACAGATGAATCACAGTCTACATTTTGTTGTCCTCCCATTAATGACTTGAAGAATCCTCCACTTGATTTAATTGGATCCCATCCTAACCCTACAGTTATCGAACTTAAACCTGGATTAGATTTTCTTAAATCTATCTTTTGACCTTTTTGTAAATTAATAGCCATAATATTTCCTCCTAATTTATTTATGCAACGAGTCTAACTTATTCGGTTTATTTATAATTACATTATTACATATAATACCGATTAATTTAGGTCGCTGCATTTGTAATTTTTGTAATTAAACACTTAGCCCATAGTTTCTACAAAGTGATTCTAATCCACCTTCAAATCCAGAACCTACTGCACTAAATTTCCATTCTCCATTGTATTTATATAATTCACATACAACTATTGCTGTTTCTATGCTGAATTCTTCTCCAAGATCATATCTTAATATTTCAGATTCATTCTCAGCATTTATAACTCTAACATAAGAATTGCTTACTTGTCCAAAGTTCTGTCTTCTTTCTTTAGCTTCATGTATAGTTACTGCGACTGCCATTTTTTGTATATGATTAGGTACTAAAGATAAATCTGCTAATATTTCTTCATCATCTCCATCACCTTCTCCTGTTCTATTATCACCTAAGTGCTCTATGCAACCTGAGATATGTTTTAAATTATTATAGAATATAAAGTCTTCGTCTCTTTCTACTCTTTGAGATTCTCCTACCATAAAAATACTAACATCTAAATCATAATCGTATCCACTATCAAAGGAATTTGTATCCCATCCTAACCCTAACTTAATGTTTTTAAGACCTGGGTTACCTTTTGTTAAATCTATTTTTTGACCTTTTTTTAATGTTATAGCCATGTTTTTCCCCCCATAAATTAACTATATATTTATACCGAAGTTATTACACAGAGCTACTAATCCACCTTCAAAACCAGCTCCTGATGCATTAAATTTCCATTGCCCATTATTTTTATATATTTCGGCTACAACTACTGCCGTTTCTATACTAAAGTCTTCGCCTAATTCATATTTTATTAATTCCTCATTTGTATCTTGATTAAAAACTCTTATATATGAATTGCTTACTTGTCCAAAGTTTTGTCTTCTTTCCATAGCATCATGTATTGTAGTTGTAAATGCTATTTTAGTGATATTAGTTGGAACTAATGATAAGTTTACTAATATCTGCTCATCATCGCCATCACCTTGTCCTGTTCTGTTATCACCTAAATGTTCTATACAACCTGAAGAGTGCTTTAGGTTATTATAAAATATAAAGTCGCCATCATTAGTCACTTTTCCATTTTCTCCTACTAAAAATGCAGTTGTGTCTAAATCAAAATCATTACCACCATCATATTTATTAGTGTCCCATCCTAATCCTATTACTATATTTTTAAGACCTGGGTTACTTTTTGTTAAATCTACCCTTTGTCCTTTAGCTAACGTTATTCCCATAATTTATTTCCTCCATTACTCTTTATTTTATAATTTTCATTTAATGTTATTATAGCATTTTTAATGTTTATTTCAAAGTTATTACTTATCTTGAAACATATTTGTAAATACTTTGTACAAATTCTACATTACAGAACCTTATATTCTATTATTTACAAAAAAATATAACACCTGCATAAAGCAAGTGTTATTTAGTATATTATTTTTTAATACATGTTATTTCTAGTTGTTATTTCTTTTTTATTCTTGCCTAGTTTTTTGTTAACTTCCTGAACCTCTTCATACTGTGCTGTTAAATCTTGATCTCCTTGAGCATGGTTAACTAAACTTTCCATAGATTGATTTTTATATTCTTTATATTTTTTAGACTGCTTCATATTATCACCCTTTCTTATTTTCTAAGTTTAGGGTATGCTTTTATATAGTTTTTACACCTTATAATTTTTACCTTTTTAAGTTTATTTATTGCTTATATCTAAGAAATTTAATTCTTTTATTTTATCTATTTGCTAAATTACGTTTTTTCCATATTGTCTATTCATTTTCTTATCTTATCTAATATGCTTTTTTAAAACTTTAGCTATCGGAACTCCAATTACAATACCTACAACTATTTGTGTTATATTCCCTGGAATAGATCCAAGAGGTGTTATATAATTTCCATATAAAATAACCTCTGTTGTATAATACCCAAATATCATCCATATTCCTGATATAATTATACCTACTATATTTATGATTGTATTATTCCCTTTTTTACCATTAGACCAAGCTATACTTCCTATTATATACCCCATAACACCTCTTACAATAAATGTAAATGGTGCCCATATTGCCCACTCAGATAATAAATCAAATAGACCCATACCAAATGCACCTGCAATAGCTCCTTTTTTCTTTCCAAATACTATCGAAGATATAAAAAGCATAGTATTACCTAAGTGTACTAGCCCACCATTTGATGATATCGGTAATCTTATATTTATAAATCTTGTTGCTACAAATACTAATGCTATAAGTAAAGCTGTTTCTACTAAATCTCTAGTACTCGTTTTTGATTTACTATTAGTTGTAATTTCCATAATAACCCTCCATTTTTTTGCTATTTATAATGCTTATTAAATAATTCAACCAAATTTCCTTTACTGTCAAAGCCTAATTCCTTTAAGCTCATATCTATTGTATTTAATATATTTATAATTTTTTCTATTCTTGCATTTTCGCCCATATGGCCTATTCTTAAAATAATTTCCTTATACTCTGCTAATGAAGTTGCTACAAGTGTATTATAATTTTCTAGCATATAGTTTGATAACTTTAATGATCCTATATTTTCAGGAATCTTTATCGCCGTTACAGTGTTAGAATATCCATTTTCTAAAAATAATTCTAATCCATACTCTTTTAATGCTATTCTTGTAGCACTTGCTATTTTTTCATGTCTATCTAATACTTCTTGTATACCTTCATCTAGTATGTTATCTATAGCTTTATCTAATCCTAATATGTCACTTATAGGCATTGTGTATGGAAACCATTTTCTTTCATAGTAATTTTCCCATATTCCTAAATTACAATAAAATCCAATTACATTAGTCTTTCTATTTTTTATAGCTTTCTTTGCATCTTCACTTATACTTACTATAGTAAGTCCTGCTGGAGCAGATATTGCCTTTTGTGAACCACCTAATACTATATCTATCTTCCACTCATCTACTTTAAGCTCTTCTCCTGCCATAGCTGCAACTGAATCTACTACTGTTAATATATTATGTTCTTTTAATAGTGGGCAAATTTCACTTAAGTCATTAAGCACTCCTGTTGGTGTATCACAATGCACTATTGTTGCATATTTAAAATCATTATCTTTTTCTAAAAAAGCTTTTAATTCTTCTATATTTATATCCTTTTTATGTTCTTTGCTAAAAAGTACTGCTTCTCCACCATACATAGTTACAAAATCGTCAAAACCTTTTCCAAATATACCGTTGTCTATTACTAATACTCTATCCCCTTTTTCTGTTAGTGAAGCACATGCAGCTTCAAGCCCTAATATACCTTCTCCACTTAGTATATATATATCACTTTTAGTTTTTATCACTCTTCCTATTTTTTCACATGTATTTTTATAGAAATCAAAAAAGTCTTTATCAATATCAGGATTAGTAGTTTTGTTAGCTCTTACTAATCTTACATTTTCTTTAACATCTGTCGGTCCTGGTGTATAAACAATTTTATTATTCATTATTTTTCCTCCACTACATCTCTTATTTAAAAACATTATATATTATTTTAATTTTGTTCGATACAATTTTATTAAATTCAGAAATTGTACCATTACATTTATCAAAAATTAAAATATTCTTTAAAAACTTAAAGTATAGTTTTGTTTAAATGCTTTTTATAAAGCAATTATCCATAAGTTGATAATCTATAATACCTAAGTATTCTAAAAAAAGTAGTACTAACACTTAAATACAGTATTAGTACTACTTTTATATTAGAATAAATAAAGATATCCTATAATTACTATAACAAGATCTGCTAGTATATGTATTGTCCATGAATTTAGAAAGTTCTCTGATTTTGAATCTACATAATCAAATATTACTCCTGTTATAAACAATCCTAATACACAAAGTAATATTAATTGTATACTAAACCAATTTTTAAATATTCCTATGTGATAAAGAGCAAATAACCCTGATGAAAATAGATACCCTAATTTTTTATACCCCATCTTATGTAAATTAGTAAATATAAACCCTCTAAAGAAGAACTCTTCTAAAAATGAATTTACAAATGTAAAATAACTAGTTACTAGTAAATAATTTGCTGATGTTATTTTAGATTTTGTAGCTAGTTCTACAAATATTACATCCATGTCTATCGTTTTTCTAAAAAACATAAATGCTCCGACTAATATAATTCCTGATAATATACCTAAAAGCATTCCTATTCCTACAGTCTCTTTATTAACTAATTTCAGATTAAGCCCATCTTTTAAAGTTGTTTTTCTTAATAGTTTTATAAACACTACTTGACTTAATGTAAATAACATTATTTTACTTATTGTTTTAGTTAAATAATCAACCATTAAAACTTGTTCTATTATAAAAAGGATAACCACACATACTGTAGCTACTAAAAATATATAGTTTCTATATATTTTTTTATCTCTTTCCTCTATATTGCTTAATGTAGTTGGCAAAAATAACCCTCCCATCTCATTCCATTTTTATTCATTATAAATTTATAACTTTATTTTTACAACACTTACCTATAAAAAATCAACTTTATTAACATTAGTTTTATAAACTAAATTCATCATTTCATTCAATATTTTAAATTTCTAATACCCTCAAAATAATATAAGTTATAAATTACCAATATTTAAAAACAGAGAGCCTTCTATATTTTTATATAGAAGGCTCTCTTGGTATCTAATAGTTATTATTTTTTAAACGTTTGATTACTATATTATATTATATAATGTAAACTGTCAAGTTTTATGTAAAATTATATTCTATTTTCATAAATTTTTTATTTAATTAATAAGCATAATATGTTTGAGGTGATTTTATGAAAAAAAAAATATTAATATTATCTTTATTAACGCTATTTATTTTTTCTAGCGCATGTAATACTTTTGCATCGGTTCCGCAATATACGCCTAAAGAGTTAAAATCACTCCCTTATGCCTATGATGCACTTGAACCATATATTGATAAAGAAACTATGATGCTTCACCATGATAAACACTATAAGGCTTATTTAGACAAGTTTAATGATGCTATTAAAGGCTATCCAGACCTTTATGGCTCTAGTCTTTATGATTTACTTACATGCTTAGATTGTTTACCTAGCGAAGTTGCCAAAACTATAAAAAATAATGGTGGCGGCGTTTATAATCATGAGTTTTTCTTTGATATTATGACTTCTAACCAAACTAAGGTATCTGGAAATCTTGAGAAATCTATAAATAGAGATTTTGGATCTTTCGATAATTTTAAAGATGCATTTAAGAAAGCTAGCCTAAGTGTTTTTGGTTCTGGATGGACTTGGCTTGTTTCTGATGAGTCTGGTAATCTATCTATAGTTACTACTCCTAATCAAGATACTCCTATTACGTTAAACCTTAAACCTATAATAGGTCTTGATGTTTGGGAACATGCTTATTATCTATCTTATAAAAATGATCGTAGTACTTATATAGATAAATGGTTTAACATTATAAATTGGGATAAAGCAGAAGAAAATTATAAAAACCCAGTTAAGTAAAAATACCTATATATCTAATTTTCTATAAACCATATACATCATATAAAATATGTATATGGTTTATAAATCTATATAGTAGTCACCTCTTATATAAATTCAAAATAATTTTGAAAAAACTTGTATTTTACTATATAATGAAAACAACTTAATGTCTTATTTACCACATTAATCATTGATCTTTTAATTGTATCTTATCATCTTAGGAGGATTTATGGTAAAAGAAACTCATGCAAAGGGAAGTTATGTTTTTGCACTTATAGCCCTCCCTTTTTTAAATAATACTTTTTTAAATGAATATGATCTTATATACAAGTGTATTTTATTAGTAATATATATTTATTCTTCTTACTTAGGATGTTTAGTGCCTGACATAGATATGAGAGGCTCCTATATTAGTAAAAGACATCCTATAATTCATAAAAGACTAGGCTCTAAATTTAAGCATAGAGGATTTACTCATAGCTTACTTTTTGTATCATTGTTAATGTATTTATCAGATTTACTCGCTAACTACACTAACAATAATATAGTTTTTTTATGTTTATGTAGTGGATTCTTAATTGGATATATATCTCATCTTTGTCTTGATTTATTAACCAAAGAAGGAATCGAGATTTTTTATCCCATATCTATCAATTTTTCTTTATTACCTATAAAAACTAACTCTAAAACTGAAAAATTCATTTGTAAAAGCTTAAATTTTGTAGTTATATTTTTATTAGGATATAGATTTTATATATTATTTTAAATATAAATCCCCCTTACTATATAAATAAGAGGGATTTTTTATTTATTTAACTAACTTATTATAATTTTCTATATCATTCACTTCTTCACGATGTTTATGTTCTTCTACATTTTTATTTACCTTACTCCCTATTTTCCAAGATAAAAATACTAATAGTAAAAATACTCCTATTTTTGTAGGACTATTTATAAAACCTTGTATGTCACTAGCTGGATAGCTTATTACTAAAAACATAACAAACTTACCTGCTAACATTGGTGGAGCAAAGTTTCTCACGTCTCTTTTACAAAATGCCGCAGTTACTGTAACTAAAAAGCTTGGTACAAAAGGGCACGAGTATGCAATAAATAACAATTTAAATCCTTGCTTTTTCATCCATTTTATAGTTTTTTCTGTTTTTTTATTTCTAAGTTTATTAAATATTTTATTATCACTAAATCTGCTAACTATTAAAAATAATACTAATGTCCCTAGCCCTGAACCTATCCAAGATAGCACAAGTCCTCCAAATAAACCAAATAAAAGTGAATTAACTCCTACTATTGCTACTAGTGGCAATATTGGTAAAAAACTCTCAATAAAGCAACTAGCTAATCCTACTAACATTGTAAGAAACCAATAGTCTTTTGCAATATAATATAAACCTTGAATATACTCCATCATCCTTGTCTCCTTAATTTTTTATAATTCAAGTATACATTATTTTTCTTACAATCTTATTATATTCTTATCTTATTTTGTATTTTAGACTTTTATTTAGTTTATGCTTATTAATAGTTCTCTACTGTTCACGTATTATTTTTATACCCTCTACTCTCTACCTTTTTACTTTATTTTTTAGAGTTTCATTCATTATATTATTTTCATCTATAGAAGTTACATTCTCAATTACAAATATTATCTTAGTGACTTCATCATTTTTATAAGTAAATTTATTATTTTAAAAATAGCAAACCTCCATATATATATGAAGGTTTACTTAATTTTATATTTCAAATTTATTTTGTATCTAAATCTCTTCTTTTTACATGAAGTTCCATTTGAGGATATGGTATGCTTATCTTTTCTTCATCAAATCTTAATTTAACTTCTTCTAATAACTCAAAATTTATTGTCCAGTAATCTTCTGATTTGCACCAAACTCTAACTATAAAGTCAATAGAACTTGGTCCATGCGCACTTACTCCAACAAAAGGTTCTGGTTCTTTAAGTATTAATGGATGCTTATTTATTATACTTGTTAACACATTTTTTACATGCATTAAATCATTTTCATATCCTACACTAAATTTTAAATCTACTCTTCTTTTTTCTTTAGCTGAATAATTTATTAAGCTACCATTTGATAATGTTCCATTAGGTATTAGTATCAACTTATTATCTACAGTAGCTAAGTTAGTATAAAATAACCCTATCTCTTCAACAGTACCACCATAAATTCCTGTTTCTATATAATCTCCCACTTTAAAAGGTCTAAGTAGTAAAATTATAAATCCACCTGCAAAATTAGATAAACTTCCTTGAAGAGCTAAACCTATTGCCACCCCTGCCGAAGCAACTAATGCTGCAAGTCCCGTTAATTCTACATCCCAATATCCTAGTATTATTATGAATAATACTACTTTTAAAACTCCTGATATTAACGATTTTAGAAATCTTCTTAAAGTTATATCCACATCTCTTTTTTCTAAAAAATTTATAAAATGTTTTACAATTTTTTTTATTAATTTTAAACCTATAGATATTAAAATTAATCCTACTATAAGTTTTATTCCATTTATAGTAACCCACTCTACAAACCTTTCAACTATAGTTTCTAAACTCATGTTGCTCATTTTTTTAACTTCATTAGATATATTTTCAGTTACATTTTCAACATTCATACATTCTCACCTCGGTATTACTTATATTATTCGATTTTTTACCTGTTTATATTACACTATTTTTATTTTTATGTCTATATGATAAGCATTATTGGAATTATATTCATAAAGTCATTTGTATATCTATATAAATAATAAATATATTTAAATTTAATTTTTTATCATTTATATATATTTAAAGGTTTTATTATATTTAATGTTTAATCTATATCTTTGTAACTATAAATTTGATATATTATAGTTTATTATTGTATTGTAGTTATTTAATTTTATTCATTTAATATGATAATATAAACCATTTAATAGGAGGTAATCTTTATGTTAGTTAAAGCATTAGTAATATTTATACTTCAACTTATTTATGTACCCTTGCTAACGTTGAGAACAACATTAGTTGTAAAAGGCGAGAAAAATAAAGCATCTATTGCTGCTTTATTAGAAGGAATTATTTATATATTTAGTTTAGGAATTGTTTTTTCTGATTTAACCAATATAGCAAATATAATTGCTTATGTTATAGGGTATGCTCTTGGAGTTTATATAGGCGGTATGGTAGAAGCTAAGCTTGCCATTGGATATAGGTCTATCCATGTCAGCTTAATTAATAAAAATCTATACTTAGTTAATAAACTTAGAGAAAATAAATTTGGTGTTACAACTTTTGTAGGTAATGGGATAAATGGTGATGAAAGATACAGACTGGAAATTCTTTCTCATAGAATTAGAGAAAATGAAGTTATTAAAATTGTCCAAAGTGAAGAACCTGGGGCTTTTATAGTTTCTTATGACTTGACTCAATTTAAGGGTGGATACTTAAATAAACAAATGAAAAGTAGTAAAGATCATTAGGCTATAAAAAAGCTGTATTATGGTACAATTTTACATATACCTAATACAGCTTTTTAGTAGCCTTAAATATTAATTTGTACCTCAACTCCAAAGTGGTCTGATACTACTTCTTTATTTTTTCCATTGAAAATTACATTTGATGATAAAACGTCTACTTCTTTATTTACAAATATTATATCTAACCTTAAATCTTCTTTATTTTTGTCCCAACCTGCTATTTTTCCTTTAACTGTTACTCCACTATCTTTATCTTTTGATATGTTATATGTGTCTATAATACCTTTTCTTAACATATAATCATATCCTTCATTTCTTATCGTTGCACTGTTGTTAAAATCTCCCATAATAAACGCTAGTTCTTCTTTTTCTATATCTCTAATTAACGTATTGAATTGATATTCAAATGGTTCTTCATTATCATCCCACCATCCTAAGTGACATGAATAAAAACTTATATCTTTTCCATTATCATCAATTTTTATTTTTATTATTTTTCTAGTTTTCCAATAGTTCATATCTTCAGACTTTGATATATAAAAACTTTTATTTTCTTTTATAGGAAGCTTTGTCATTACACAAATCCCCTCTTCATATACATCATATCCAATATGAGACATATCCCAGAAAAATTCATATTTGCTTACTCCAAGTTTTTTTAATTCTTCATTAATTAACAATGCAAAGTTATCTTTTTTTATATTATTATAAACGATATCTTCATTTACTAATTGGCTAACTTCTTGTAGCGCTATAACATCATAATTATTCTCTTTTATAACATTTGCTATATATTTAATTTTTTCTAATTGATTTTCTTCTTGCCACGAATGGCAATTAATCGTTAATAATCTCAATTTTTATGCTCCTAACATATCTAATATATTTGATTTAATAACGTCTGCCTTTGGTCCATATACAGCTTGAACACCTTTATCTTTTAATATAAGCCCTAGTGCCCCAGCTTTTTTCCAGTCATTTTGATTAGCTACTAAAGACATATCTTTTACTGTTACTCTTAAACGAGTCATACATGCATCAACATCTTCTATATTATCAGATCCACCTAATAATCCTATTATTTTACTTGATAGCTCATCTCCTACTAAATTTTTATTATCTTTAGATGATTGATCTGAACTTTCTTCTATATAATTACCCTTACGTCCTGGTGTTGCTATATCAAATTTCTTTATTAAGAAATTGAAAGTTACAAAGTTAAGTATAAAGAATACTACGCAAGATAATGCAAAGTTTACTAAGTCCATAGTTAATCCTGCTTTTATTAACATAGGTGTACGAGTTAAGAACTCTATAAATCCAAAAGCATGAACTCTTAAATTTATTATGTCTGCAAGTGCAAATGCTAGTCCTGTAAGTATTGCATATACTACATATAATATTGGTGATACAAACATAAACATAAATTCAATTGGTTCTGTAACTCCTGTTAAGAAACATGCAAGTAATGCTGATAAGAATATTGGTTTATAATTTTTTAATTTGTCGCTATCAACATTTTTGTACATCGCCATTGCTATCCCCGCAAGTGATGCTGTTGATAATATAACTTGTCCTGCTTTGAAACGAGCTGGTGTTATAGTATTTAATAATTCATTGTAAGATGCTATATCTCCTGCATTTTTGAAGTTTATCAAATCTGCTATCCAAGCTAACCATAATGGATCTTGTCCTGCAACTACAGTTCCTGCTGATGCACCTGTTGCTATTTTATATACACTACCTAATTCTGTATAGTTCATAGGTACTGTTATCATATGATGAAGACCAAATGGTAATAATAATCTTTCAAGTGTTCCATATACAAATGGAGCAAGTACTGGTGCTGTATCTTTTGATGTTGCAATCCATATACCAAATGAATTTAATGCCCCTTGTATAAATGGCCAAACTATAGATAAAACGATTGCCGAAACTACAGAACCTAATATAACCACAAATGGCACGAAACGTTTTCCATTAAAGAATGCTAAAGCTTGAGGCAGCTTAGAATAATTGTAATACTTATTATATAAAACAGCTCATAAGAATCCTGATATTATACCAACAAATACTCCCATGTTAAGTGCTGGTGCTCCTAATATAGAAGTAAAGTAATCTTTAACTATAAGTTCTACTCCTGTTAATGAAGTTACTGTTGCACTTGGGTCTAATAACATTGCCCCATTTACTCCAAATATCGCTCCTGTTATACGATTTATTAATATAAACGCTATTAATGCTGCAAATGATCCACCTGCACGATCTTTAGCCCATGATCCACCTATTGCAACTGCAAATAGTACATGTAAATTTCCAATAATTCCCCAACCAATGTCTTCTACTACCCTTGCAATTGTCATTACAAAATGTGCATCTGACGACATTCCTATTAATTTCCCGATAGATACCATTAATCCTGCAGCTGGCATAACTGCTATAACTACTAATAATGCCTTACCAAATTTTTGCCAAAAATCAAACGATATTAATTTCTTTTTCCCTAATTGTGTACTCATAATTTCTCCCTCTTTTCTATATATTATATTTTGTAAAGTCTTGCTTCCCATGGTTTTAAATTTAGCTTAGTTAAATCTTCATGAGTATTTATTTTATAGTTACAAATCACTAAGTTATTATATTTTAGAATTGATTTTTCATATTCATAATTTACTTCATCATTACTCAAGTTACATATTACTAAAAATTCTTCATTCCCTAAAACTCTTTCATATGCAAATATCTTTTCATCATCTTCTAAGATTAATTTGTAATCACCATATATTAAACTTTGATTCTCTTTTCTTATTTTTATCATTTTCTTATAGAAGTTAAGAGTAGAATTTTCATCAATTAATTGTTTTTCTACATTTATATTAACATAATTTGAATTTAATTTTATCCATGGATTACCTTTACTAAATCCACCATTTAAAGTATTATCCCATTGCATTGGAGTACGAGTATTATCTCTTGATGATAATGCTACTTTCTCTAAAGCCTTTTGAGATTCTATACCTGATTCTATTAATTCACTGTACTCATTTTTTGTTCTCACATCATCATAGTCATTTATGTTGTCATATTTAACATCTGTCATACCAATTTCTTGCCCTTGATATATAAAAGGAGTTCCCTTGTGCATAAAGTATACTAATCCTAAGGCTTTTGAACTTTCATTTAAATACTTTTTATCATTTCCCCAAGATGATACTATTCTTGTAACATCATGATTTTCTATATAAAGAGCGTTCCATCCACCATTATCTAAATTAGTTTGCCATTTGTTCCATACTTTCTTTAAATTACGTACACTAAATGATTTTCCATTATCACAATTCCATAAATCCAAATGTTCAAATTGGAATAGCATATTAAACTTACCATTTGTTTCTCCAACCCATAAATCAGATTCCTCAGCCTTTACACCATTTGCTTCTCCAACCGTCATTATGTCATACTTGTCAAAAGTATTTTCTTTTATTTCTTTTAAGTAATCATGTATTCCATTTACATTCATATGTTTACTAAATGATGGTACATACTTTAAATTATCTGGATTTTCAATATCTAATAATCCTTCTTCTTTATTTATATGACTTATAGCATCTACTCTAAATCCATCTATACCTTTATCTAACCACCAATTCATCATGTTGTATATTGCATTTCTCATATCTTCATTTTTCCAGTTTAAATCTGGTTGTTTTCTACTAAATAAGTGTAGAAAATATTCTTCTGTATTTTCATCATATTCCCAAGCTGATCCCTTAAATATACTTTCCCAGTTGTTCGGTTCTTTTTCGTCCTTACCTTCTCTCCATATATACCAATCTCTTTTTGGATTATCTTTTGAAGATTTTGATTCTATAAACCATGGATGTTCATCGCTTGTATGATTTATTACTAAGTCTATTATAAGTTTCATTCCTCTTTTGTGAACTTCACTTAATAAATTATCAAAGTCCTTCATATCTCCAAAATCATCCATTATATCTTGATAATCACTTATATCATATCCATTATCATCATTTGGGGATTTATACATTGGGCATATCCATATTACATCTATTCCTAAGTCCTTTAAATAATCCAATTTTGATATTACACCTTTTAAATCTCCAATTCCATCATTGTTGTAGTCCATAAAACTACGAGGATATATTTGATAAGCAACTGCTTCTTTCCACCATTTTGTTTTCATATTTGCCTCCCATTATGTGCAATCGATTGCACAAGTCTTAAAAAATATATGCCACTTATTGGCATCTTTAATTAATATGAATATACCATGATTTGAAAATGTTTTCAATAGTTTTTTATAATTTTTTCTTATTAAAAAAGTTACCTAGTTAAGGTAACTTTTTTGTATTAATATGACTCGATTAGTTCTTTCTAAAGTGTCTTTCTAGTAATCCTAAGAATGCTTTGCCATGTCTAGCTTCATCTTTACACATTTCATGAACTGTATCATGTATAGCATCTAATCCTAGTTCTTTAGCTCTTTTAGCTATCTTTAATTTTCCTTCAGTTGCTCCATATTCAGCTTCTACTCTTGCTTTTAAATTGGCTTTAGTATCTGCTACTAGCACTTCCCCTAGTAACTCTGCAAATTTAGCTGCATGTTCTGCTTCTTCAAAAGCTATTCTTTGATATGCTTCTGCAACTTCTGGATATCCTTCTCTATCTGCTTGACGACTCATTGCTAAGTACATTCCTACTTCTGTACACTCTCCAGTAAAGTTAGCTCTTAATCCTTCTAATATATCTTCCTCAACACCTTGTGCTAAACCTATTCTGTGTTCATCTGCCCAAACCATTTCTCCACTCATTTCGTTAAACTTTTCAGCTTTCACCTTACATACTGGACAAATTTCTGGTGCAGTTTCCCCCTCATGTATATATCCACATACTGTACAAACAAATTTTTTCATAATTTTATTCCTCCTAGTTTTTATCTATTTTGAAATCTAGTATTCATTACTATTGTTATAATATATAGATACCCGGCACCTAATACCTTAAACATATATTTATATATTTTTTTTAAATTATTTAAATCATTGTATATTCTACTTATTATAATCTCATATATATAAAGATTAATATTCTTTATATATATGAGAAGTAAAAAATTTATTTTTATAGATTTTTACAAAATCAAATCAATTATATTATCAGATTGATATGTTTTAAAATCACTTTTAATGTTATGCGTTAGTGGTATAATATAAAATAAAAAGATTTTTTCTTTAATACAATTTACTTATAGGAGGTACATAAATGAAATCTCATGAACTAGATTATAAATTGCATGGAGATGATATGCAATTTGTAGAAATAGAATTAGATCCAAAAGAAACTGTAATTGCCGAAGCTGGTGCTATGATGATGATGGATCAAAGTATTATGATGGAAACTATATTTGGTGATGGTAGTAAAAAAGGTGAGTCTGGATTATTTGGTGCTTTAGGGGGTGCTGCTAAGAGAGTTTTAACTGGAGAAAGTCTTTTTATGACTGCATTTACAAATGGAGGTCACGAAAAAGAAAGAGTATCTTTCGCTTCTCCTTATCCTGGTAAAATTATACCTGTTGACCTATCTCAACTCGGTGGAAAGCTAATTTGTCAAAAAGATGCTTTTTTATGTGCCGCTAAAGGAGTTAGCGTTGGTATAGATTTTAAGAAAAAACTTAGTGTAGGTTTCTTCGGTGGTGAGGGATTTATTCTTCAAAAACTAGAAGGTGATGGTCTATGCTTTATTCATGCAGGTGGTACTATTATAAAAAAAGAACTAAGACCTGGTCAAAAACTAAAGGTTGATACAGGATGCTTAGTAGCAATGACTAAAGATGTTCAATATGATATAGAGTTTGTTGGTGGTATAAAAAATACTTTATTTGGAGGAGAAGGAATTTTCTTTGCTTCTTTAATTGGACCTGGTGATGTTTGGATTCAAAGTTTACCATTTAGTAGATTAGCTTCTAAAGTATTCGCCTCTGCCCCTCAAGCTTATGGAGCTCAAAAAGGCGAGGGTAGTATTTTAGGTTCTTTAGGTAATTTGTTTGAAAATTAATTAATAATTAATTTATAATAACTAATTAATTATTGAATCTAACATTTGGAACAAAGAAAAAGTTACCCAGTGAAGGTAACTTTTTCTTTGTTCCAGTTTAATTTATCACATATATCTTAATAACTATCTTTATTATCCTTAAATTCATTCACAAACTTTAATAAGAATTATAATTAATATTTTACCTTCATATAAATATTATTATTAACTAATGCACTATACTCATCCGATCCTGTTACTCCATTTAATTACTATTCTAAATGTTATAAAACTTCTAATTATTATACTATACTATACTATACTATAGAAATTTTATATTTTTTTACTCTTAATAGAAGTTTTCTAGCCCATTGTATATTTTGTCTAAAAATTTTTAGTTATTTTGAACATTCACAGGAAAACATTTTTTTGTTACTATTAATTTAATAAGTGATACACATTTCACTAATAATCTTAAAACTGAAATTCATTTTAAAATAAGGGGAGAATTATTATGGCAGAGGTAGTTTTAAAAAATATATGCAAATCGTATTCAAATGGATTTAATGCAGTTAATGATGTAAATATCAATATAGGGGATAAAGAGTTCGTAGTTTTAGTCGGACCATCTGGTTGTGGTAAATCTACTACTTTAAGAATGATAGCTGGACTTGAGGAAATAAGTTCTGGAGAATTATACATCGGAGATAAAATTGTAAACGAAGTTGACCCTAAAGATAGAGATATAGCAATGGTTTTCCAAAACTATGCATTATATCCTCATTTATCAGTATATGATAATATGGCTTTTGCTCTTAAACTTAGAAAGATGCCTAAAGAGGAAATAGATCGAAAAGTTAAGGAAGCTGCTAGAATATTAGACTTAGAAAAATTACTTGATAGAAAACCCAAGGCTTTATCTGGAGGACAAAGACAAAGGGTTGCGCTTGGACGTGCAATAGTTAGAAATCCTAAGGTATTTTTAATGGATGAACCTTTATCAAACTTAGATGCAAAGCTTAGAACAGCGATGAGAACAGAAATAACTAAATTACATAAATCTCTGGGTACTACATTTATATATGTAACACATGACCAAGTTGAAGCTATGACGATGGCCGATAGAATAGTTGTTATGAAAGATGGTATAGTTCAGCAAATAGCTACTCCACAAGATGTATATGATTCACCAAACAATATGTTCGTTGCAGGATTTATAGGTGCTCCTCAAATGAACTTTATAGAAGCTACTTTAGTTGAAAAAGATGGTGAAATACGTGCACAAAATGAAACATTTGATATAGCTTTAAACAAAGGTGAATGTGGAGCTTTAATTGATAATGGATATATAGGTAAAGATGTTTTCTTAGGTATAAGACCTGAAGATATACATATAGAAGATGTATTCGTTGAAAATAGTTTAGATAGTTCTTTCGAAGCTACAGTTGAGCTTGGAGAACTTATGGGAGCTGAAATCTATGCTTACTTAAAAGCTGGAAAACACAGTATAACAGCTAGATTTGATGGTAGATATAGAATGAACATAGGAGATACTTTAAAGCTTGCTATTGATAAACACAGATTACACATATTCGATAAAGAAACTCAACAATCTATAAAATACGAGGGTGGAACTCAGCAAGCTACAAAATAATTTGAATTTTTTAAAATCTTATATAAATAAATACCACTTAATGATATATTAAAGTAAGATGATTTAATCATCTTACTTTTTTCATTACACAATACTTTAAGGGGGAATTTTGTGCAAAATTTAATCGCTTTTTTCGAAAAACAAACGAATAAAAAAATTAATATTTTTGAATATAGTAATCAAATCTTGAAGAATAATCAACAAGTTATAACTTTTAATGATAAAGCATATATAATCCAAATGGATGATAAATTTATGCTTAATAATATCAGTGGATACTTTTATTTAATCTATCAACAGAACTTAGAATTTGATAATCTAAAAAGAATTTTGGATAATTTATATGAAAATATAAATATTTTTGAGTATAATAAGTATTTAATATTGAATTCTAATGAAATCTTAGACATTGATTTGTCTACTCCAGAAATAATTGAATCAGAAACTTATAGTAAAACTTATATTGCTTATTTAGGTAAAATAAATAATATTGAAATTTTTAATTTTAGATTATCTATTTTAGATGAAGTTCTATCTCTATTAAATATCGGTACTAATTTAAATAAATTTATGACTTTACATGATTTAACTATGTATAAGGCCATATCTTTAATCGGAAAAGAAAAGTGTTTTTCTAGTTTAATCGATTTTGAAACTATAAAAAATATAGATAAAAATTTGTTACATACAGGACTTAGCTTTATAGAGAATGACCTTAATATTTCTAAAACTTCTTCTTCTTTGTTTTTACATAGAAATACTCTTATATATAGATTAGAAAAAATAAAAGAAATTTTAGGACTTGACTTGAAAACATTTAAAGATTCTTTTGTTTTTTATTTAAGTATACAATCCTACTTTACATATAAGCTTTAAAATTTATAAAAGTAGCTATCTTTAATTATTAAAGATAGCTCCTTTTATTTAAACTTAAATGGATTAACTCTTATAGCATTATTATATAAAAATGGATAAAATTTATTTAAATATTCAAGATAATGAACCCATTGAATGGTAATATTTTTATATACTCTTATAATATCATTTTTTAAATGATTTATATCAATTTCACTATTTTTATTATTTTCTATAAAATCAAGTTCATCTCTTAAATGAACTACTGACATAAGTAAATCTGTAAATATCTCATGTTGTAGTAAATTTTCGTTACTGATTAAGTTTATAAGCAAATTGCTATTATCCATTAAAATAGTTTTTAATGCTTCCAAATCAAGTTCTTTTATATCTATTTCATATTCATGTTTTAATAAATCATACTCTACCTTATCTAAACTATCAAAAGATGCTATAGAGTTTTTAGCTGTCTTGTCAGCATTTATTATTAAATGCATTAGTTTACATCCCACTTCAGTAAAAAATATTCCTACCAACATATTTAGCTTGTTCATTCTTTCTTCCTTCGCTCTATTATCTATTATTTTTTCAAGGATTATTGTAACTACTAAACTGTTTATAGGTATAAAGCATAGATTCATAAGAGAATAATAAGCTGTATTTACAGCTTGACCAAATATCAAATAATGTATGAAAAACATTATACAAGATATTACAATTAATATAATTGATACAAGTACATAATAATTAGATTTTTTCATTTCTATAATACTCCTTATTCTTTAATATAATTACATATTATAACATAATAAAAATTACTTTCGTAAATTTAAAATTATAGTCTAACCTAAAAAAAGCTGATATAATTAAATAATATGAATATTATAATACTCATTGCTATAAAATAGAACTAGTTATGTTTTAAATATAAGGAGGAATTTTAATGGGAATTGTAAGTATTTTCCTTACTGCTTTTGCTCTTTCAATGGATGCTTTCGCAGTTTCTGTTACTAAAGGAATTACTCTAAAAAAGATAAATTATTCTATAGCAACTAAAATAGCATTTTTCTTTGGACTTTTTCAAGGAGTTATGCCTTTAATTGGTTGGTCTCTGGGTATTAGATTTGAATCTTACATAAAATCCTTTGACCATTGGATAGCTCTTTTTTTATTAAGCTTTATTGGTATTAAAATGATATTTGATGCTAGAGAAGATGATGATAATAGTTCTTCTACGTTAGATAATAAAGAGCTTATAGTATTATCACTTGCAACTAGTATAGATGCTTTAGCTGTAGGAATCAGCTTTGCATTTTTAAGCATTAATATAATTCCTATCTGTTTAGCTATAGGAATCATAACATTTTCAATGTGTTTTATGGGTGTTTTGATTGGAAGGAAAATTGGAAATGTATTTAAAAGCTATGCTCAAATTGTAGGTGGACTTATTTTAATTTTAATCGGTATAAATATATTAAATGAACATACAGGAATAATATCTAGCCTTTTTAGATAAGTATGTTTTATAATAACCTATAAATCATTTCATTATAGATCTGGTTTGAATTCTTATTAAAATTTAAGGTTGAAGTTTCTATGTTATAAAAAATAATTCATAAAACTTCACTCTTTTTGTTATTTACAAAATAAATTTCAGATTTATTCTGTATAAGCTTTAAGTACTTCTTGTAAAGATACTTGTTATATTTGTAGCTACATATGATTCACCTAAAAATATAACAAGTATCACTACAAGCCCCACTATACCATGCTATATTTTATCATTGCACAAAATCTATAAACAGTTATTGGTATGCTTATTAAATAAGAAACTATTGAATATATCAAATAGCTATTTAGCATCATGGAATTAACTTCTTTTTTGTTGTATCCAATTACTTTAAGCGAGAATATATTATAATAATTATCTTCTATTGTTAAAGTTGTAAGTACATATAATACTATTGCTGTTATACATTTTGTCTACATCTTTTAATCTAATGCTCATTTTACACCTTCTAATTTAATTATAATACTATTTTTACATGATTACATATATTTATATTTAATAACTTTTTATATTTTCATTTAATTGATTAGTATTTTTGTCGAACAAAATAGAATAAAGTTACATTTTTTTTACTTTACTATTTATATAAAAACGAATATAATATAAAATAGTTCGAAATCAAACTTATTTTTTCTTTTGTGAAATCATGGAGGTGGATAGACTTGAAGAATATATTTAAAATATACAAAAGAGATTTAAAAGATATATTTACTAACAAAGTTTTATTAGTTATCATAATAGGTCTTGCTTTTTTACCATCACTATATGCATGGCCTAATATTAAAGCATGTTGGGACCCATATGGTAATACTAAAAATATATCTGTTGCAGTAGTAAACAACGATAAAGGTACTACTATTAGAGATACAAAGATAAATATAGGTGATGGATTAGTCGAAAAACTTAAAGATAATAAAAATTTAGGTTGGAAATTCACTGATAAAAAAACTGCCTTAGATGGTGTTAAAAAGGGTATATATTATGCTTCAATAGAAATACCTAAAGATTTTTCAAAAGATTTAGCTTCTTTAATTACAAATGATGTTAAAAAAGGGAAGATAATTTATACTGTAAATGAAAAAATAAATGCTATAGCTCCTAAGATTACAGATAAGGGTGCTTCTACTGTCCAACATGAGATTAATCAAACTATAGTTAAAACTGTTAGTGAAGTCATGCTTGAAGTATCTAATAGCGTTGGTATAGAATTAGAAAATCAACTACCAAAATTAGTAAATTTAGAAAATGATTTAATTGAAGTTCAAGGAAAGTTTAAAGATATAGAAAAAACTGTATCTTTAGCATCTGATGCTACTTATAAAGCAGCTGATATCATAACTAGTTTACAAAAAGATATACCACTAATACAAGATAGTATAACTAATTCTAAAAACTTAGTTTCTGATGTTAAAACATTTTTACAAGATAGTAAAGGTAGTTTAGATAAACTTTCTCCTATTATAAAAAATGATTTACAAATTATAGAAGAAATTTCATCAAGTGCATCTTCAAGTGTGTTAGATTTAATAGATTTAATAAATAAAGGCGATGAAATTGTTCCTGAATTAGTAGATAGTTTATATGCTAAATTGTCTGTTTTATCACATAATAATAATGTTGTATTAGAGTTTTTAAAGAAATTAGATAGCTTGGATCCTGGTCATCTACTTCAATATCCCATAGAAAAATTACAATCTATAAATGATAAACTTGATATAGCAACTAGTACTTTAAATGATATAAACAATGAAATTGCTAATGGACAAAAGCCTTCATTAGATGCCTTAAATAAGCTTCTACAACTTACTAATGATGTAAATGACATAGCTTCAGAAATATTAAATAACTTTGATTCTAAAATAGTTGTTCCTATAAATAATATATTTGCAGAAAGTTTCAAAGTTGCAGATAATGCTATTGATGTTTTAAATAAAGCTCAAGAAAAACTTCCTTTAGTTGAAGATACACTAAGCACTTCTTTAGCTCTATCTAAGAGTGCACAAGATAATATAAAGTTTATACAAGAAAAATTACCTTTAGCTGAATCTAAAGTTGATGAATTAGTTGATGCTATTAAGAAAATAAATGAAAGCGATGATATGAATAAATTAATATCATTACTTAAAAGTGATGCAATTACACATTCTAATTTTTTAAAACAACCGGTTGATTTAGTTACTAATAAATTATACCCAATCGCTAATTATGGTTCTGCTATGACACCATTTTATACTGTAATGTCTTTATGGGTTGGTTTATTATTGATGATGTCACTTCTTTCCACAGAGGCTCACGGGGATTATAAATCTTATGAAATATACTTTGGTAGAGGTCTTACTTTCTTAAGTATTACTATAGCTCAAGCTCTTATCGTTAGTATTGGTGATATATTATTGCTAGGTGTAACAGTTGTAGATCCTATATCATTTGTTATGTTATCAATATTTACAAGTATGGTATTTACTTCAATAATTTACTCTATAGTATCTATCTTTGGAGATATGGGTAAAGCAATTGGTATTGTATTATTAGTACTACAAGTAGCAGGTTCTGGAGGAACTTTCCCAATCGAGGTTACTCCACAATTTTTCCAAAATATAAATCCACTACTACCTTTCACTTATGCAATATCTGCATTACGTGAAACAGTAGGTGGTGTATATCAGCCTACTTTAATAAAAGATATATGTGTATTAGTTATATTTATGGTTATACCTATTGTATTTACTTTAATGCTTAAGGGACCAATAAATAAAGCTACTGCTGGAACTAAAGCTAAATTTAGTGAAAGTGATTTAAGTTGTCATTAATAATCAAAATAGCCTAACTAAATTTATATTTAGTTAGGCTATTTTACTTTATATACCAATAAGTATCTCCACTACAATTCCAATTATAAAAGATTTTGATATATAAATCCCTCTTGTTATCACCTACAATATCTTTAGTTCCTTCATATATTTCATCTAAACAATTTCCGGCTTGTGAGTGATATCCCCTAAATCTTTTTTTGCAAACTTCTGTATTTTTGTTGTCAAACCTCTTGGTATTTCTATAGATTCACTTTTTTCTGCCTTTAAAAGTTTTTCTAATAATTCAAAACTTTTCCATGGATCTATATCTCCACAAGTGAAAAAGTCTGCTGCTGCATATCCGTATTCTGGCCAAGTGTGTATAGTTAAATGAGATTCTGCTATTATAACAGCACCTGATACTCCCCACGGATTAAAGTGATGGAAAACTGAATCTACTATATTTGCTTTCGCATTTAAAGCCGAATCATTCATATATTTTTCTATAAGTTTTGGATCTCTTAAAATTTCCTCATCACAGTTATAATATTCTACTAATATATGTCTCCCTAATGTTTCAAATTTCATAATATCCACTCTCCTCTATTTATCTTTGTCATTTATTACTAATATTGTTTTAAGAGTTTTGTCCTTCATGTCTGTTAAATGAGCATCTTTTTCCTTAAGTGTTTTTATATAGTGGATGATTTCTTTTGTAATTAATTCTCCAGGTGCAACTATAGGTATTCCTGGTGGATATGCCATTATAGATTCTCCACTTATCCTATTTCTACACTTATCTATTTCTACACTTTCTTTTTCCATGTAAAAAGCTTCTCTTGGATTCATCTTAATTTCAGGTATTATTTGCTTAGTGTTTATTTGTTTTACAATATCTACCTTATCTATCTTAGAAAATGATTGAGCTACTTGTTTTAATGAGTTTATTAATTTATCTATATCATTTTTAGTAGTTCCAATCGCTACTAATGCTAATATATTATATAAATCTCCTAGTTCAACTTGAACATCAAACTTTTTATATAGTAAATCATAAACTTCAAATCCAGTTAAATTAATGCCTCTTGTATTTATACATAGCTTTGTTTCATCAATAAAATTAGCACCTTTATTTTGTTTTAACTCAGTTGAAACGACTTTTATACCTTTTATTTTATTTATCTCAGCTTTTGCATATCTAGACAAATTTAAAGCTTTCAATAATTGACTTTGACCATTTTCGACTAAATTATGTCTAGCTCCATCAATACTTGCCATAAGTAAATACGAAGCAGATGTTGACTGTAACATATTTATACTTTGTCTTACTTTACTTACATCTATATTTTTATTATTTACTAAAAGCGCAGATGCTTGAGTAAGCGCTCCACCTGTCTTATGAATGCTTATAGCTGACATATCTGCACCTAATTCCATACTTGAAGGGGGCAATTCATCATGAAATGCAAAATGCGCTCCATGAGCTTCATCAACTAAAACTAATACATTATTTTCTCTACAAAGCTTAATTATCTTTTTTAGTTCTGTGCAAGCTCCATAGTAAGTTGGATTTAATAAAAATAATGCTTTGACATCTTTATTTTCTTCTATAACTTTTTTAACTTTATCAAAATCTAAATTTAAGCTAATACCTAAATATTCATCAAATTCGGGCTGTATAAATACAGGTACTCCACCACTTAAAATTAGTGCGTTTATAACCGATTTATGAATATTTCTAGGTAGAACTATTTTATCACCAGGTCTTATCATACTCAATATCATTGAATGTATTGCCTGTGTAGTTCCATTAGTTATAAAAAAAGCTTCATCACATTTATATGCTTTAGCTAACAAATTTTGTGCTTCATTTATAACTCCATTTGGGTTAGCTACATTGTCCATAATTGGAGATGAATTTATATCCATATTCATAATATGTTTCCCTAGGTAATTATTTAAAACATCAACTCCTTGGTCTTTTACATGACCTGGAACGTCAAAACAAGATATATTTCTTAATGAGTATTTTTTTAAAGCACTCAAAAGGGGAATTTCTTTATCACTCAACTTGGTATTTTTATAAATTGCATTATTATATACTTTCATATTTAATCACCCCCTTTTTTACATTTTCTATTTTTTGTATCTACTTTTTTAAATTTTTTTATTTTATTTTTCCCATCAAAACCTGTGTATTTAGTTATTCTTTATCGAGCTTATATTTATTCTATTTATATTAAAAATTTAGTATATATAACTTTATTTCAGTATTTCATATTCTATTTGAATTAATTAAATACCTTAGTTCTACAATAAAAAATATAATCGTAAATTATCCAAAAAATAATAGTAGCATAGTTAAGCTCAATATGTTAAATAAAAGTTACAACACAAATACATAACATATAGGTTTAAGCTATGCTACTTAACCTGTTGTGATATTTAAAATAACATATCTGTTTAAATTAATAAATTTTATATTTTAATACTATTAAAACTAATTTATGAAACTAGACATCTTCAATAAGCATGATTAACTAGCACAATATATTATTTATCTTTTGATAAATCATCATCATAATATTCATACTTATCATATCCTTCTTCTTTATAGCCATTTTCATCTAAATCTATTTCATTCTTTTCTTCTTTCTTATGCATTTCTGAATCGTTCACATAACTTTCCAAATCCTCTTTAGATACTTGTGGGCAATTATCATAATTTATTCTTCTTGAGTTAAATTCTTTTACTTTTTCATCTAAATCATTATTTTCATCTTTTTCCTTGTCATAATTATATATTTCGTACTCACTATCCTCTAAATAGTTTTCTTCTTCTAATTCTTTATTTGATTTATGATTTTTTATTGCCTTGTAAGAAAAATATGCTCCCACTCCTGTCAATACTGCTCCTGCATATATAAGAGATTTCTTTCCATTTTCTTCAGCTTGTTTTTTCATTTTTTTCTTAATTAAGTACTTTACCATGTCACATAACCTCCTGAAATGTCATATACTATACTAATAGTATGTGTATTATTTAAATAAAAATTATACTATTTCAAAATTACATTTTTTGTTATTTATTAAGAGAGGTGATATAGTAAATGGACTCAACATTGTTTAATACATTTTTAGGTTTGATTTCATTAGTTATTGCAGTTGGAGGAGGTTATTTAGTTAACTTTTTAAGACAAAAAATAGGAAATGATAAATTAACTAACTACTATGCAATGGCAAAACAAGTCGTTATGGCAATTGAACAAGCAAATCCTCAGCTAGCTGGAATCGATAAAAAAGAATTAGCTGTAAATAAATTAATTCAACTTAGTAATAATAAAATCACACAACAACAAGCAGATATATTAATTGAAGCTGCTGTATACGATATAAAAAAGCTTTTGTCAATTAAATAAGTTTCATTTAATATAAAAAAATATCATAGGCTCTAGACTTTGCCTATGATATTTTTTATTTGTTTTTATTGTTTATTTACTTTTAGTACTTTTATAACTTGTTCTACTTACAGATATATTTACAGTTTTGAATAAGAACATACCCACTACTGCATTCATAACTATAGCTGGTACTACAGCTACCATAAATAAACTTGTAAATGATCCTGGAAGACCAACTAAAATTTGTGCAGATCCTAAAAATACACATCCACTTATAAGAGTTCCAAGTGGTAATATTATTGTTAATACTATATTGTCTTGTTTTTTATCATTTAATTTCTTTATAATTGGTAAATTATATATAACAGCCATTATAAAATAAACTAAGTTTACTGTAATAACCTTATCAACTATATTAGGTAATTGTCCTGCTGGAAACTTTGTAGTTAAAGCTGTAAATATTCCTGTAACTATCCCCGCTACTAAACAACTCTTATAATCACCTTTATTTAATATCATTATTGTAAATAGCATTGTAAGAGTCATATCCGGTTGTATTGGAAGCCCTAATGCAGGTGTGATTTGGTGAAGTAACAATCCCATTGCTAAAAGTATTGAGTTTAAAACTAATTTTCTTGTATTTGTTTTCATTGTATTTCCTCCTAGTATTTTTTAATTTAAATATTTTTATAATTTGCCAATCTCCTAGTACATCTTCCTTAGATTTAAACTTTCATACCATCATCATCACCACCTTTATATATTTAGAAAATAAAAAACTCCGCCCTATATTAATAGGACGGAGATTATCCGCGTTGCCACCTAGTTTATGTATAACAAAATATCGTCACACATCACTCAATTTCAGGTACTATCATACCCTATTCGCTATAACGTGCGACACACGGCAAAGTCTACTTTAAAACAATTTCGATTTGCTCCTCAAAGGCCCAGTCACTAAATTTCTTCTTGCCAAGATTCCACCATCCTCAGCTCTCTATATTGAACCTAAATCTAGCTACTCCTCCTTATCAAAGGATTTACTAATTTATTTAACTTAATAATACGCTAATAATTTTATACTGTCAATTATTATTTTAATTAATACATTTACAAATTTATATTATACTATATGAAATTATTGCATTATTGCTACAAATTATTTCTCTTATATTATCGTAAATGGATTTAAATATACATCACTTTTTATTACATCTATTTCTTCTATATTGTCTAAAAATCTTTTCATTGCATCTTTAAATATATCTTCAGTATCAAAATGTCCGCAATCTACTATACACATTCCCATATCTAGTGCATCTTGCGCATCATGATATTTTACATCTCCTGTTATTATAACCTCTGCTCCTGCTCTTTGTGCTTTTTTAACCATATCTGTACCAGATCCTGTTACTACTGCTACTTTACTTATCTTAGTATCAATATCTCCTACTAGTCTAATATGATTCATATGTAATTTTTCTTTTATATTATTACATAACTCTTGTAGACTTATATTTTCTTTTAACTTGCTCACTCTTCCTAACCCAACTGATTTTCCTTTATTTTCAAGTTTATATAAATCATATGCTACTTCTTCATAAGGATGAGAATTTATCATAGAATTAATAACTCCGCCTAAAATTTTCTGCGGAACTATTGTTTCTATTTTGATTTCTTCAACAGATTCTATTTTGCCAACATTCCCTATAAATGGATTAGTACCCTCTAAAGGCTTAAAATTGCCTATTCCTTCACTGCTAAAACTACAATGGCTATAATTACCTATATGCCCTGCTCCAGGCTTAGCTAGGGCTTCCTTTACTTTTTTTATATGTGTAGTTGGAACATATACAGCTAATTTATATAAAACTTCATTGTTTGTTATATCTAGTATCTTACAGTCTTCAAATCCCATTAACTCCATAAAATAATCATTTAATCCATCAAATGCTATGTCAAAATTTGTATGCATAGAATAAAGAGCTACATCATTTTTTATAAGTTTATGTATTAATTTTCCTTTTAAATCACTTGTATTTATTTTATTCATTTTTTTAAATATAAATGGATGATGAGTTATAATTAAATCTACCTCATTTTCTATAGCTTCATTTATAACTTTTTCATTAGCTTCAAGAACTACTAATACTTTTTTTACATCCATATTAAAGTCACCTACTAAAAGACCTACATTATCCCAATCATAAGCTAAGTTTAGTGGGTATTTGTTTTCTATTTTCTTTATAAGGCTTTTTAAGTTCATAGTATTATCCCCATAATATTTTATATTAATATCTTAACTTCTCAAGTTTACTTATTGCAAGTTTACTGTCCTCTACCTTTTTGCTTATTCCCTCTCCAGTTTTACCTTCAATTTTTTTAAGTATTGAACTATACATAAATACTTTTTTGTCTATAAATTCATTCAGTAAAGGATCTTTATTTTCTATAAGTTTCTTTCCTACTTCATAATATATTTCATCTTCAACTACAGTATTTTTATCAGTATATTTAGCTATTATTATTTCATATACTCTAAAATCTTCTTTAACTAATACTTCATCTAATATTTCATATCCATTGTTTAAAAGATATTTTCTAAGTTCATTTTGAGCTTGCATAGGCTGAAGTATAAGCTTATCTACACCATGAGCAACTTCTTTTTTTGCTTCTAACAATTCGCTTATTAATATTCCACCCATACCAGCAATTATTACTTCATCTACTTCATTTACTCTTAAAACCTCTATACCTGAACCTAACCTTAAGTCTACCTTTTCAAGTAAGTTATTATGTCTTACTTCTCCTCTTGCATTTTCAAGAGGTCCTTTATTTACATCTGCAAGTATTGCAAAATTTATATAACCTTTATTTAATAAGTACACTGGTATGTATCCGTGATCAGTTCCTATATCAGCAACTCTTTTCCCTTTAGTAACTAGTGATGCTATTTTTAATAATCTATCTGTTAATTTCAAATGTCTCATCCTTTCTTAAATTTGAAGTATTTATAATAATATTATATAAAATCCTAATACTATTATTAGGAGGTGTTTATATTGCCTAAAATAAAAAAACGTAAATCTGAATATAATCCTACCTATAACTGGGGTGGAAATACTCTTCTTTGGTCTAATCAAACTGACCAAAAAATAATTCAAGAAGCTGAAGATGAAAATGCTTCTAAATCAAAATCAGATTTACAAAAAGAAATTAATTATGGAAAAAGAATTAATTATTGGCATTAATATATTAATTTCAACTCCACATATTAAAAATTCGCCTTTGTCAAGGCGAATTTTTTACATATATAAATCTTAGTCTAAATAATCTCTAAGCTTTTTAGATCTACTTGGATGTCTTAATTTTCTTAAAGCCTTGGCTTCTATTTGTCTTATTCTTTCTCTTGTTACATCAAACTCTTTACCTACTTCTTCAAGAGTTCTAGCTCTTCCATCTTCAAGACCAAATCTTAATTTTAATACTTTTTGTTCTCTTTCATTTAAAGAACCAAGTACTTCTTCTATTTGCTCTTTTAATAATGAGTATGCTGCTGCTTCTGCTGGTGCTGGTGCATCATCATCTGGTATGAAGTCTCCTAAGTGACTATCCTCTTCTTCTCCTATTGGAGTTTCTAAAGATACTGGGTCTTGAGCTATCTTCATTATCTCTCTTACCTTTTCTTCCGTCATTTCCATTTCTTTGGCTATTTCTTCAGGTTTAGGGTCTCTTCCTAACTCTTGAAGTAATTGTCTTGATACTCTTATTAATTTATTTATAGTTTCAACCATATGAACTGGTATTCTTATTGTTCTTGCTTGGTCAGCTATAGCACGAGTTATAGCTTGTCTTATCCACCATGTGGCATACGTACTGAACTTAAATCCTTTTTCGTAGTCGAATTTTTCAACTGCCTTTATAAGACCTAAGTTACCTTCTTGTATTAAATCTAAGAAAAGCATTCCTCTTCCTACATATCTTTTTGCTATACTTACAACCAGTCTTAAGTTAGCCTCTACAAGTCTTTGCTTGGCCATCTCGTCGCCTTCCATCATTCTTCTAGCTAATTCTATTTCTTCATGTGGTTTAAGTAGTGGAATCTTTCCTATTTCCTTTAGATACATTCTAACCGGGTCATCTATGCTTATCCCTTTTGGTAATGATAAATCTATAGCTTCTAATTCCATAGGTGCATGTTCTTTTACTAACTCTTCTTCTGATTCTGCTTCCTCTTCTAAAACATCAATATCTAAGTCATCATCAGTTGAAAAATCTATTTCTGCTTTTTCAGTTTTAGTTTCCGTTACTTCTATACCTAAATTTCCTAGAGTTTCATAAAGATTTTCTATTTGGTCTTTATCTAATTCTGTTTCAGAAAAAGCCTCCATTATTTCTGCAAGAGTAAGGGATCCTTGCTTCTTACCTTTTTCAATTAAACTCTTCGCCGTTACTTTTTTTAATTCTTTTTTATTAGTTTTATTTTCCACACTCAGACCTCCCTTCTCTATAACCTTTGTAACATTCTTCTTATTTCCACGATGTTTAAAGCAATTTCCATAATCTTACCATCTACCTCTTTCGCATCACTAATATTTTTGTTATTTTCAATATTTTTTTGTTCTTCTAGCAATCTATTCATTTTTTCATGAAGTGTATTCTTCTTCATATTTTTTACTATCTCATCTATGCTTTTGATATTTTGTAAGTTCATGTTGTTTAAAGATATATTTTGTAATTCTTTTAAATATTCTTCGGATACGTTTGAACTTTTCATTTTGTCAATAGGTATTTTGTCCAATTCTTGATTTTTAATTATATAATTTAAAATTTCTTTACTATCCTTTAGTGAAAAATCATTTTCATCTACCTTAAGTAATACTATATCTCTAAGATTTTTATCTTCTATCATTATTTTTATAAGGCTTTCTTCAACAAATTTTTCGCCATTAATTATAGTCTTAGGCTTTTCTATTACTTTATCTTCTTTTTTATTTTTATATTTATCAAATTTATTATATTTTTTACTTTGTAATTTATCATAACTTTTTCCATAAACTTCTCTTTTTATTGACTCAACGCTTATATCAATTTGATTTGATAAATATTTAGTATAATAATCAATTTCTACATCACTTTTTAAGCCTTTGATTATTTTAGATGCTTCTTTTGCAAATTTCACCCTATCTTCATCTTTTTGCATATTAAAACTTCGTTTAAGATTATCTATTTTATACTTTATTTGGTGAACAGAAGTATCCATTGCTTTTTTATATTCATTTAATCCGTACTTTCTAATAAATTCATCTGGATCTTTAGATTTATTTAAATCTAATATTTTCACACTAATATCTAATTTATTAAGTATTTCTATAGCTCTTAGTGTTGCTTTTATTCCGGCTTCATCTGAATCATAAGATATAATAGCAGTCTCTGCATATCGTTTTATTAACATTCCCTGTTGTTCTGTCAATGCTGTTCCCAGTGTAGCTACTACATTTTTTATCCCATATTGATAAAGAGATATTAAATCCATATAACCTTCTACTAAAACTACAGTTTTATTTGTTATTTCTTTTCTTGCAAAATTTAATCCATATAAATTTTGTCTTTTATTAAATATTAAAGTATCTGGAGAATTTAAATATTTTGGTAGCGAATCATCTAATACTCTTCCACCAAAACCAATTACATTCCCTCTATAATCAAATATAGGAAACATTACTCTATTTCTAAATTTATCATAGGTTTTATTTCCTTCTTCTTTATACGTTATTAGACCACATTCTATTAGCTCTTCTTTTGTATTTCCCTTTGATATTAAATAGTCCATAAGTGAATTCCATGATACTAGTGAATATCCTAGTCCAAATTTTTTTATAATTTTATCATCTAATCCTCTTTTTCTTAGATATTCATAACCATAATTTTTTCCACTTAGCAAGTTTGCAAAGTAAAATCTAGCCGCTTCTATATGTATATCTTGAAACCTTTTTATCTTTTCCATTCTAATTTTAGATTCTTCATCCATATTAGTATTGATTTCTATTCCATACCTTTTTGCGAGTAATTTTACTGCATCCATAAAATCTAAATTTTCCATCTTCATAACAAAGTTAATTACATCTCCACCTTCTCCACATCCAAAGCATTTATATATTTGCTTTGATGTATTTATATAAAACGATGGTGTTTTCTCGCCATGAAAAGGACATAATCCTTTATAATTCGCGCCAGATTGTTTTACCTCTATATATTGGGATATTGCACTAACTATGTCACATCTACTTTTTAATTCATCTATTATTTCTTTTATATCATTCATATTATCACCTTCTGGTGTAATTTTTTCTAACATTTCTATTTTACATTATATTTTGAATTTGTCAAATCCTCATTATACAGAATTCGACTTTTTTTGTTAATATCCTTCTTAAAATCGAATTTTTTATTTTTTTCTCTTTTTTTGGAAATACATTGCATTCATTATTGATTATTTACATAATTTTCAATAATTAATACCTATATTTAATATAAAGATTATCTATTTTATTTTGCTAAATAAAAAAACTTAAAATGGAAAATTTTAGCACTTGATATTTTTTTATGCTTATATAATTTTACCTATTTAAATTATATTTACCCTTATTTTTTGAATTTTAATTTTTTTTATTTTATTCAATAAAAAAAAGAGGTGTTTAACCTCTTTTCAACTATTTTATAGAATTCATTAAATCTTCGAATTCATCAAAATGAAGTGATTGCATTCCATCTGATAATGCATTAACTGGATCTGGGTGAACTTCCACCATGATACCATCTGCTCCAGCTGCAAGAGATGCTATAGACATTGGTTTAACTAAATACCTAACTCCTGTAGCATGAGATGGGTCTACAATTACAGTAAGACCTGTTTCTTTTTGAATTATAGGTACTGCCGCTAAGTCTAATGTATTTCTAGTATAATCATTATATGTTCTTATACCTCTTTCACACATTATTATCTTTTGATTTCCACCTACAGCTATATATTCAGCTGCACCTATCCATTCACTTATACTCGCGGATATTCCTCTTTTTAACATCACGGGCTTATCCTGTTTACCTACTTCTGTTAATAAAGTGAAATTTTGCATATTTCTTGATCCAATTTGAATCACATCAGTTACTTCATATAACTTATCTAATTCTCGGGCATCCATAAGTTCCGTTATCACAGGCAAACCAGTTTCTTTTTTAACTGCCTTTAATATCTCTAGACCTTCTTCTTTTAACCCTTGAAATGAATTTGGAGATGTTCTAGGCTTATATGCTCCACCTCTTAATATATTTGCACCTTTACTTTTTACAAACTTAGCAGTTTCCAAAAGTTGTTCATAACTTTCAATGGCGCATGGCCCTGCCATTATAAGTTTATCTTGTTTTGCTATTAATTTTTTTTCATCGCATAAATTTATTTCAAATTTAAAATTTTCATTAAATATGTTTTTTTTCATCGCCTACATACTCCTTTACTTGTTCTCTTTCCTCACAAGTTAGCGAATTTAAATAATTCTCTATAGTTGCTTCTTTTATTTTTAGGTTACTATTTAAATCCATAAGAGGTATAAGTACAAAAGCTCTCTCACTTATCCTTGGATGAGGTATTAATAATTTTTCGTCGTCTAATATTATATCATTAAAGAATAATATATCAACATCAATAGTCCTTGGTCCCCATCTTATTATTCGTTCTCGATTCAGCTTTTTTTCGACTTCTTGACATACTTCTAGCAATTCATATGTATCTAGTGTAGTTTCTATTTCTAAACACATGTTTAAAAAATCTGATTGATCTGTATATCCCCAAGCTTTAGTTTCATATATTTTTGATTTCTTAGTTATATTTATAGAATTATTTTTACTTAAAATTTGACAAGCTCCATGAAGATATTCTAATCTATCTCCCATATTAGTTCCAAGACCTAGATAAACTCTATTCATCTTTAGCTCTCCTTATTTGCACACCAAAGTAATCATAAATTCCATTTACAGGTGCTTCTGGCTTCTTAACCCTAATCATTATTCCTTTAACTAAATCAAATTTTTCTAATACTTCTTTAGCTATATTTTCGGCTAATGCTTCTAATAAGTTGAATCTTTGATTTTGAACTATATCCTTTACGACTTCATAAACATCTGCATAACTAACTGATTTAGTCATATCGTCAGTTAAACCAGCTTCTTTAGTGTTGATATCTAGTTCTATATCTAAAAAGAACTTTTGCCCTAACACGCTTTCTTCTTTTAAAAGGCCGTGATACCCATAAAATCCAAGGTTTTGCATTAATATTTTGTCCATAGTATCCCTCTATCTTCTATATATAGCGTCAGCCATTTTAGCTGCTCTTATATTTTCTTTTATATCGTGTACTCTAACTATATCAACTCCATCTCTTATTCCAAGAACCGTTGTTGCTATAGTACCTTCCACTCTTTCTTTAGGTTCTACATTTAGTACATTTCCTATTACAGATTTTCTAGATGTTCCAAGAAGAACTGGATATCCTAAATCTTTTAATTCCTCTAATCTCTTTAATACCTCTAGATTTTGCTCAAGTGTTTTTCCAAATCCAATACCTGGATCTAATACTATCTTTTCTTTTTTTATACCTGCATTTAATCCTATTTCTATACTTTCTAATAAGAATTTTTTTATACTTTCCATTATATCCTTATCATACTCACTACCATCTTGATTATGCATTATACAAACATGTGCATCATGCTTAGCTATAACATTTGCCATGTTTTCATCTTTTCTAAGTCCCCATATATCATTTATCATTTCAACACCTAATTCTAAAGAAGCTTTTGCAACATCTGATTTATATGTATCTACTGATATAGGTACATTTATCTCTTCTTTCAACTTCTTTATAACTGGTATAATTCTTTTTAATTCTTCTTTAGCATCTACATAATCATGACCTGGTCTAGTTGACTCTCCTCCTAAATCTATTATGTCTGCACCTTGTTTTATCATTTCCTTAGCATGATTAACTGCTATATCTACACTACTAAAATCTCCACCATCAGAAAAACTGTCTGGAGTAACATTTAATATTCCCATTATATAAGTCTTTTTTCCATAATCAAACATATTATCTATTTCTCCTAATTTATTATTTCATAGTTATTAAACTCATAGCTTCTGCTCTAGCTGCTATATCTTTTTGGAATATTCCCCTTACTGCTGATGTTATTGTTTTTGATCCAGGTTTTTTAACACCCCTCATAGTCATGCACATATGTTCTGCTTCAACAACAACTATAACTCCATATGGCTCAAGTTCTTCCATTATTATATCTGCAATACCTTTAGTTATTCTCTCTTGTAGTTGTGGTCTTTTAGCAAAAGTCTCTACAACTCTAGCTAGCTTAGAAAGACCTGTTAATTTTCCACCCTTTGGCAGATATGCAATATGAGCCTTTCCAAAAAATGGAACTATGTGATGTTCACAGCATGAATAAAAAGGTATATCTCTAACTAATACTAGTTCCTCATGACTTTCTTCTTGGAAAATTACTTTTAAATGATCTTTAGGGTCTTGGTGAAGCCCTGCAAATATTTCTTCATACATTCTAGCTACTCTGTCTGGAGTGTCTAATAACCCTTCTCTATCTGGATCTTCTCCTATTGCCTCTAATATGTCTCTTACTGCATTTCTTATCTTATCCTTATCTACCTTGCTCATTGGTTTAGCCCCCTTGATTAGTAAGTTATTCTTATGTTTTTGCTTATTTCTATATTTTTGAATATATATTCATAAACATTTAATAAATCTTCATAGTTATAATTTATTTTAATCTTTTGTATTAAATTAAATAGCTCTAAATTTTCCACTCTTAACTCTTTGAATAGATTTTTATCCTTAGGTATCCATTTATTATTTATACTAAAATACCCCACTATTATATCTTTTAAATATAAATTCGTCAAAAACTCATATTCAAATTTCTCTACTTCATCTTTATTTTTTAATCTATCTATTTTTGATTTTATATCACTTTTTATGTAATATTTTTCTTCTTTAGATAATTCTTTTGGTCCCTCTTTAAATTTCACTTTACATAAATTTATGATATCAATATTTTTTTTTGTTTTATCATAGATTATTTTAGGTTGTGACATTTCTTTTAAAAAGAAGTATTCTTTAGAATCTATTAACTTTTTAATTCCTTCTTTTGAAAAATAGTTGATATCAAACTCTATTCCATCTATATTTTTGATCTCTCTTATTTGCATATCCCCTTTTTCTACAAACACAAATATATCAATATCATTTAATTTCACATTTTCTTTACCTAAGCTTATTTCTTTTGAAGACCCTACTAAAAAAACCGATTCTGTATTTTCATTTTTTATTATTTTATTTATTTCATTTTTGTATATCTCATAAACCCCTTTAGTCATATTTCTTCTCCATCAGACATAAATTTCACTTCGCTCATTTGACTCAATTAATTTGCCAACAAGTTGCTCAAGCAATCTACAAACTAAGAACTTATTTAAGTATCTTATTGGCAAAATATTTTCATTTAACTCTTAAGATTGCATACAGGATAATATTTTATTAAACAGCTCATTATATTCATTATATTTAATTTTCTCTATATGAGTGATTTTCATCATCCCCATAAGGCTATTACTCACAAAAACAAAGTCAAATTCTTTGATTTGATTTGATTTTATTTCTAATTCTTCCACCTGTATATCTAATTCGTCACAAATGTCTATAATCCTTCTTTTTGTTGTTCCATTTAATATAGGTAATTTGCTATTTGGTGTAAATATTTTTTTATCTTTTATAAAAAATATATTACTCATAGAACATTCTAAAACTATATTATTTAAATCGATAAATAACCCATCATCATATCCCTTTTCAACTGCATAATTTTTAGTATAGATACTTTCAAAATAATTCGTAGTCTTATGCTTATATATTATACTATCTCCTCTTTTTATAGGAGATATATTAAGTTTAAATCCCTCTTCATACATTTTTTTGCTATATGGTATATCTCTAGTAGAAATATTGTATCCTTCATCAAATACAGTTAATCTAATAGCTTTATTAAATATTTCATTTTCTCTTATATGTTTTACAACTTCTTGTTTTAGATATTCCTTTTCATACTTAAAATCTAAATCTAACTCTTTCATTGAATTAAACATTCTATCCATATGTAAATCTATATCTATAGGTTCTTGTTTCACTTTAATTGTTTCAAATAAACCTATACCAAACTTAGTTAAATCACTATCAAAAGATACCTTATTCTTCATAATAACCTCTTAATGCTTTCATTATAGATTGAGCTTTGTCTAATGTTTCTTGGTACTCCTCTTCTGGCTTTGAGTCCCAAGTCATGCCTCCTCCAACTTGGAAGTATACATTTTCATTTTGTTTTACAATAGTTCTTATTGCAATGTTTAAGTCCATCTCTCCATTAAATCCTATATATCCTATAGAACCTGTGTATACATTCCTTTGTGTTGGTTCTAATTCATCTATTATTTCCATAGCTCTAATTTTCGGTGCTCCTGTTATAGACCCTCCTGGGAATGTAGCTTTTATAGCGTCTACACAATCTTTATCGTCATCTAATTCTCCAACTACAGTAGCTACTAAATGATTTACATTTGCATAAGGCTCTATTACAAATAACTCTGGAACTTTTACACTTCCTATTTTTGATATTCTTCCAATATCATTTCTTTCTAAGTCTACTATCATAAGTAGCTCGGCTCTATCTTTTTCACTATTTCTTAGTTCTTCTTGAAGTCTTAAATCTTCTTCTACAGTTTTCCCTCTTGGTCTAGTCCCTTTTATAGGTCTCGTTTCAACTTCTTTACCTATACATCTTATGAATCTTTCTGGAGAGTTGGATAATACACTACTATTTTTAAAATTTAAAAACGCTCCAAATGGTGCTGGACTAAATCTTCTCAAATCTCTATAAAGTTCATAACTTGACAGCTTAGTTTGCCCACTAAATCTTTGAGTTAAGTTTGCTTGATATATGTCACCTTGTCTTATATAGCTTTGAACTTTTCTAACTGCATCTTCAAATTCTACTTTGGTAAAGTTTGAAGATAATTTTATTGGTTCAACTTCCTTTTCTTCATAACAAATACTATCTATTCCATTTATCTCTGCTTCTTTTATTTTATTTTCTATTTCATAAATTATATTTTCTTCGTTTTTAGTATCTAAATCTGGAGTAGCTATGTATGTTTTTTCTTCTAAATGGTCTATCACTACTACCCAGTTATATAATCCAAAGTATAAATCATATACATTTGTATCATCCTTAGCCGTCCTAGGAAGCTTTTCCACGTAGTTTCCTAAGTCATAAGATAGATATCCTACTGCACCTCCTGTAAATGGCAGATGTGTATTATTTTTCACTTTATATTTATTTAATTCTTCTTTTAAATTGTCTAGTGGATTCTTTTCTTCGTCTTTATATTTTAATACTTTAAAAGGGTTACTACTTATAAAAGAATATCTCCCTAGTTTTTTAGGGTCCATAGCACTATCTAATATAAAACTATTTTCTTCATCCTTAAATATAGTAAAAATCTCGAAAGAATTTAATTTAGTACTTATTTCTCTTATCATTATCTTTGTCCCCCTTGTCTTGCTTGCTTTATAAAGTTTCTAAGTATGTCATGACCTTGTTCTGATAAAATAGCTTCAGGATGGAATTGGACACCTTCTATAAGGTATTTTTTATGTCTTATACCCATTATCTCATTTTCATTTGTCAAAGCTGTTACTTCTAGATCTTTTGGTAAACTTTCTAAGTCTACTACTAGTGAATGATATCTAGTTACATTTAAAGGATTATTTAAATCTTTAAATACACCCTTATTAGTATGTTTTATACTATGAACCTTTCCATGTACAGGCTGTGTAGCTTTTATAACTGCTCCTCCAAATACATGCCCTATAGTTTGATGTCCTAAGCAAATTCCAAGTATAGGTTTTTTTCCTTTAAATTTATTTACTACATCAATACAGATACCTGCTTCTTTTGGTGAGCAAGGACCTGGCGATAAAACTATCATTTCTGGGTTTAACTCTTCAATTTCACTTAAACTTATTTCGTTATTTCTTTTTACCAACACCTCTTCACCTAGTTCTCCAATATATTGAACTAAGTTATAAACAAATGAATCATAATTGTCTATCATAAGAATCATTTCTATTCCCCCCAATAAGATTCCGAATATGTATTTAACTATACAATTAATCGGATTTTAGTATTTTATCTATGTACATTAATAATTATATATTTTTATGGAAATACCTGTCAATACAGTCATTTTTAAGTATTATTTATTAGATAGTTTCATAGTATAATTATTAATTGATATCTAAAACTAATTTTGAATATATTATTGCCTCATAGGTTATAAATTCGTCACAAAAAAGGAGCATTATATGCTCCTTTTTGAAAGTTTATATCCTGGATTATAATACTTTTCTTTTTTTCCTTTTTTCGCTCTTGCTTCTATTAAAGCATTGATTTTATTTATATAGTTATCATCATCAGAAATCCTTATAAGACTTGATAAATAATATCCATCCGTACTTTTTGGAATTTTTTTATTTATTACTAAGTCCACCGCTGTTTTGGCTGCCTCAAAGTGCTTTAGATGCGTATGACCTTCTTGAAAAACCTTTTTAGTATTGTAGACGATATAACCTTCCTTCACCTGAAATATGATAAATTCTTTTTTTTCATAGATTTTATTATACATATATTAAATCAATCCTTTTCAAGATAGTCTTAATATATATATATTAATCTTTTTCAAAAATGTTTTATATTTTTTTATTTTTTATTTTTTTTATTTGCATATATTGTTATTATAATTAGAATATATTAAATATATATTGCATATATTCTTATTTTTTTAATTTATTTATTATCTATTAACTCTGAAACTGTTACAAACTTATACCCTTTTTCTACCATTTTAGGTATTAATATTTCAAGAGCTTCAACGGTATTGTCTGTAGCATAATCATGTAATAAAATTATATCTCCATTTTTAGAATTATTAATTATTGTGTCTGCAATTTTACACGCTCCAGGATTTTGCCAATCTTTTGCGTCTATAGTAGTCCATAATACTATCTTGTAATCATATTTTTTAGCAATATCTTGTAATGCTTCTTTTTTATAACTCCCATATGGAGGCCTAAATAATGTAGGTTTTTTTCCTGTTAGCTTTACAAGTATATCTTCACACTCTACTATTTCTTTTTCTAATTGATCTCTACTTAAATTACTTATATCTGGATGATTAAAAGTATGATTTCCTATTTCATGACCTTCTTCACTTGCTCTAATCAGTGGCTTTGAGTACCAATTTGCATGCTTACCTGCTATAAAAAATGTAGCTTTTACATCGTATCTTTTTAATACATCTAAAACTTGATTAGTTTCCTTTGGATGAGGTCCATCATCAAATGTTAATGCTATTACTTTCTTATCTCTTGGTCCATTTTTCACAAATACTTCTTCATCTTGTCCGTATACACAAGTATTAAAACTTAATATAGCAATTAAACTTAATATAACAAGTGTTAACTTTTTTTTCTTATGTCTCATATTTATGACTTCCTTTCAACATTTTTCTATCTATAGAAATTTTGAGTATAATATATGTTGTAATGACCTCCAAATGCAACTCCAACTCCTATATTATTATAATCCCCCAAAATATTTTTTCTATGACCCTCAGAATTCATCCATGCTTCATGTGCATATATTGCACTTGTTTGACCTGCTGCTATATTTTCACCAGCACTCATATATACAATGTCCTCTGCTTTCATTCTATCAAATGGGCTTTTATTTTCTTTATTTGTATGATCAAAATATTTTTTCACCATCATATCTTGACTATGTTTTCTAGAACTTATCGTTGCTTTTTCACTATACTTTAAATCATTTAAATCTCTTTGGTATCTAACACTATTTACAAGGTCTATTACTTGTAATTCAAAACTCTTTTTTAATTCTTCGCTAGGACTTGGATACATTTTACTTAAACTTAATTCTGCATCATTACTTATTATTTGGTATGAACATACTCTATTTTCTTCATAAATATCATAAAAGAAAGTTATATATTTGTTATCTTCTTTGACTATATCATATTGATTATTTGAGTTTATTATGTATCTAGTATTTCCTTTTTTCTTATATTCTAATGGATCATAATTTTCTATTACAATTTTTTTATTATCATTTATAGATACATTTTCTATTTCCACCGAGTTTATAAAATTAGTATAAAGTCCAACCACTACATCATCTTTTATTCCAATCATAACAAAATTTTCTTTGTATTGATTGTATACATACCATTTAAAATTATATTCACTTTCATCAATCCTAGCTGGTTTACCTATTAATGACAGTACATAATCTTTAGTATCTCCTATGCTTATTTGTTCAAAGTTTTTTATATCTGTACTTCCTTTATTTGAATCATAAACTACATTTCCATTTGATACCTCAGATTTACTTAAAATTTCGTCTCTATTTTTACCTTCTTTTAAATTATAAAATAATACACTTACTAAAATAACTCCTATAAATACTACCTTTTTCAATTCATCACTCTCCAATCAATTTTCCCTATTTAACATAGTGTACATTTATAAGATATTCATACTTGTCTTGTTTAATAATTTAATTTTATTATATTCTAATTATAATTCTTCAAATATAAAAAAACCTTATCTTTGCTTAGATAAGGTTATCGTATAAATGAAAATATTTCATCTAAAGTTCTATTAAATATTGATGGTTTATCAAATTTCCACGTTCCTTCATATACCAATTCATGATTTAAGTAAAAAGTTCCTTGTCCATGTCTTTTTCCATGTACAAATTCTCCTTTATACATTTTACCTTCTTCCCATACATACATGCCTATTCCATGAGCTAGGTTATTTTTCCAACTTCCATCATATATCAATCTACCATTTGTATCATAACAGGCTCCATTGCCTTCCATTTTGTTGTTTTTAAATTCTCCTACATATATACATCCATCATTCCATTTGTATATACCCATACCATTTCGTTTACCATTTTCCCAGTTTCCTATATATTCATTTTGACTATTATAAATCATTTGACCGATTCCATTCATTTTGTCTTCTTTAAATAATCCTGTATATATATTCCCATTATTAAATGTGCATATACCATTGCCATCTTTCATATTATTTTTAAATTCTCCTACATACTCTATCCCTTCTATAAAAGTGTATATACCTTTTCCATTTATATTTCCATCAATTATTTTACCTATATATACATCTCCATTTGAAAAATTATATATTTTATTAGTAGCTTTTTTGGATTTATATATTTCTTCCTCCATATTTATATCTTCATTTTCTAATGCTAAAATCTCCTCATTTGTAGCTTTTTCTTGTCTTTTAGTTGTTATTTTTTGTATAAGTTTTATTGATTTAATTTCTTTTTTTGTATCATTTATAAGTTTTAAGTATTGATTATATATATTAACATATTCTTTAGATAAATTCATATTGTATTTCTCCTATCAATGTTTGTCAGTTATTAGCCTAAACTTATTATATCTTAATTTTCATATATTTTTCCATATATAAATAAATTTTTCATAATATATATTAAACTATTTAACACATAAAAAGTAGGATATTCCATAAATATGGAATATCCTACTTTTTAGTAACATATCATCCGATTGCCATAAATAGCTTTAGCTACCCGCTCAGTTCATTATACTTTATAAAAATCTCTTCTGCTTACTTCCATATACTTCTATGTATATCGAGGTCCGATAGTTTTGAATTCCACTCTAGAGTTTAAGAGGGATTAACAACCCTCTCAATATATATTATATCAAATTTTATATATTTAATACATTCATTTTTTAATTTTTTATAAATATTTTTCCTTAAATCCTCTTCCTTTAACTTCAGTTACATCATTAACCGATATAAATGATTTCTTATCATATTTTAATGAAATTTCTTTTATTTTAGGTATTTCATTTGACGCAACTATACAGTATATAATTTTTTTCCTCTCATGAGTATAAGCACCTTCAGCGTCTAGGAATGTAACTCCTCTGTGTAATCTATCCATAATATCTTTTGCGATTAATTCACTTTCTTTTGATATAACCATTACAGACTTTTGATAATTCATTGCATCTTTTACAGAATTCATTGCATACGCACTTAAAAACATAGCAATAAGAGTATATAATGCAAGTTCCATTCCAAATAATGCTCCACCTACTAAAACAATGATAATATTTATTGAAAGACTTGTGTCTTTCATAGGTATATTCTTTTTAAACTTTAATATTGCTGCTATTATATCTGTTCCACCTTGAGATGATTTAGTTTTAAACACAAGTCCAGTTCCTATACCTGACATTACCCCTCCATATACACTTTGAAGCAATATATCCTTTATCGGTATAAACTGGCCTACATTTTGAGTTAATCCAAGTAATATCGAAAATATTATCATATTTATTAAACTATAAATACAAAATTGTTTTTCAAGATATATGAAACCTAAAATAAATATTGGTATATTTATCAAGAATGTTAAAAGTCCTATATTTATGTCTGTTAAGTAGTTTATAGCTGCTGACGCACCAGGCACCCCTCCACTTAATAAATGTGCAGGTCTTAAAAAACCATTTATCCCTATACATGCTATTGTCATTCCTATAATTATGACAAAGTATCTTAAGAAAATATTGTCTTCTAGAGTGGTGTTAACTTTACTCATTTTTTTCTCCCTTCAAATATCTCTACACATATATTTTTTGTGTAGTATTTTTACACCAGATTTATTAATATACTTTGTATATTTTTAATACATCATCTATTATATTATCTTTTTTTTATATGTCTAGTGAATTTTTAGGCGAATATTTTCCATATAAATTTCTACTGTATTGATTTTTGGATATAATATATTATTTTCTACCAGTAAAAGAAAAATCTATAATACATCTTGCAATATAATAAAAATTTATATCTCATTTAATATTCATATACAATTATTTGAATTTCAGTAATTATATACAAACAATATACCTCATTATAATTATTTTTTTTATTTAAAATTCATTAAAATGAAATTAATATTTTATTTATTTCACTCTATGAATTTTAAATTTAATTTATTTTATTTTTTATATTAATCTTTTATTTATTTTATTTTTTATATTAAGTTTATTATAATTGGAATTAGTATCACAGTAATTATTCCTGATATCCCTATTGATAGTCCACTCATGGCACCTTCCACTTCTCCCAGTTCTATAGCTTTTGAAGTACCTAATGCATGTGCTGAAGTACCTAAAGCTATACCCTTAGCTACAGGATTATTTATTTTCCCTAATTTAAAGATTGTAGGTGCAATTATAGCGCCTAATATACCTGTTAAGATTATAGCTACAACAGTTATAGCTTCCACACCATTTATTGTATTCGTAAGGGAAATCCCCATAGGTGTTGTTATAGATTTCGGTATTAGAGAATTTATTATATCAATATTAGCATTAGTTAAGCTTCCTATTATCTTTATAGATATAAATGATACTACTACACCACAACCTATACCTATAACTATTTCTAATATATACTTTTTAAATAATTCAAATTGCTTGTATAATGGTACAGCTAATACAATCGTTACAGGACCTAAGAAGAAGTTTATACTGTCAGCTCCTTTTTTATAATTTTCATAAGGTATTTTTGTTACACTTAAAAATAGTATAATTCCAACAATTGAAACTAACAGTGGATTCATAATTGGACTTTTAGTTTTCTTTTGTATATATATACCTAAATTAAAAAATAAAATCGTTAATACTAGTCCAAATATTTGTGTGTCTAAAATGTTATACATGATTAATTCTCCTTAGCTGTATTTTGTATCATTTTTTCAACTATAATACCTGTTACATACATAACTATAGCTGTACTTAATGCTATATTTATCACAATAACAAATATGTTGTCTGCTATGAGGTTTAATGAATTTATTAATGATACTCCTGCAGGTATAAAAAATATAGCCATATTATCTAATAGAAAGTCACTCAACTCTTTTATACTTTCTATTTTTATAACCTTAAACTGTAAAAGCAAAAATAATAACAATATTCCAATTATACTTCCTGGTACAACTACTATATTCTGTATAAATGAGCTAACATACTCTCCTACACCCCATACTCCAAGTATTAGAGCTAGTTGATTGAATATCTTCATTTTGTCCTCCTTGAAAATAATTTTGTGTATTTTACGTCTGTTCGTCAAAAAATTAAAGGGAGATTTTTCTCCCTTTTCTCTTATATATTACTACTTAAATAAAAAATTTTCAAATTTTAATTTATAGTATTAATTTTCCATATCTATCTATATAATTATTATTATTTCCTTGTATAACTTGTGCATATCCGTCTTCAAAATCAGATATAGAGTCAAATACAGGAATTATTTCTATATTTCCTGATTTATTTAAAAATCCCCACATTCCACCTTTAGGAGTGCTTATTCCTCTTGTTAAAGAGTTCGATCCTATATTAAACCTAGCTAATCCTTCTTTAAAATTACATGCATAATCAAATATAGGGTCTATTACAATATCCCCTTGCTTATTTATATATCCCCATTTATCATCTATGCATACTGCAGCTAGGCCTTCATAAAATGATTTTGCTCTATCAAATAACAAATCAATCTTTAGGTTCCCACTTCTATCTATATACCCCCACTTATCATCCACCCTTACAGCTGCAAAACCTTCTGAAAAGTCTGTTGCTATATCATAATGAGGAGAAACTATAACTTCTCCATTCTTATTTATATAACCATACTTATTTTTCAATTCAACTAATCCTCTTCCTTCAAAAAATTGATTTACATATGTATATACAGGAGATATAACAATGTCTTCATTTTTATTTATGAACCCCCACCTCTTATTAATTTTAACACCTGCTAATCCCTCTTTAAAATTAGCAGCTGAGTCAAATTTAGGTCTTATAACCTCTCTTAATGATGTATCTATATATCCATAATTATCATTTATTTTTATTCTTGCTAACCCTTCATTAAACTCTGATGCGCTATCTAAATGAAGAAATATTTGTATATTACCACTTTGATCTATATATCCAAAAACCCATCTTATCGACTTTCTTATTTTTTTTATATAAGTAACTACACAATACCCATCTCTAAACCTTTCTGATACATATTTGAATCTTGGTTTTATTATAATATTTTTATCTTTGTCTATAAATCCATACTTACCATCTCTAAGTACTGGAAGAAATAAATCTTTCTCTATCATACTTAGCCCCCCCTACTAAATAATAAACGCATAGTATCGTTATTATATTTTATTATCTTATAATATATGCTCTGCTTATTCTTTTAGTAGTATTATTTTTATTTACATTATTCATCACAAATTTTATTATTCATATAATTTATAAATTCTTGGTAAATAAAAATAACTATCTTTAAGTATGAAATTTAAACACACTAAAAATAGTTATTTATTAAATAATATATCTATTGTTCTTTTAAAATAGCTTTTACTTTTGAGTTATTATACATACTATCTGGAACTTCACTTCTTAATCCATAAAATGTACTTTTAGCCTCTTCTAATTCTCCATTATTGTAGTATAACATCCCTAATTGATAAAATGCATCATCATAGTATTGATCTTTTGATGTATATATATTTATATACTTTTTATAATATTTTATAGCTTCATCTTTATTTCCTAATTTTTCATTTAATGAAGCCACTTCATATATTGATTCTGATATATATTGTTTACTTTTACCTGAATCTATAACATGTTTAAAATTTTCTATTGCACCTTCATAGTCTTTATTTTTCTTTAATTTTAAACTTTCGCTATATAACGTTGCTTCATCTGAAACCAATACTTGAACTTCTTTTTCTTCATTTTTTACTTTATCTAATTCTTGGTCTTTTTGTTCTATTTTTTGTTCCTTTTCATCTAATTCTTTTCCTGCTTCATCTAGTTTTTGTTCTTTTTTAACAATTTGAGAATTTAACTCTTCTATCTTATTCTTATTCTCAACAAAATACGCTCCCATACCTAAAACTATGCAACCAATTAATACATAAGGTATTCTATTTTTTTTATTTGATCTTTTTTTAACCTTTTTCTCTTCTTGTTTATCTGAGCTATTGACTTCTTCTTTTTCTTCAGATAAAGCATTGTCTTTATCAACTTCTCTAAGCTTTTGTAAATAAAGTTCCCTTTTTTTTACATTTCCTAATTTATCATATAGTAACGAAAGTATAATATATGGTTCAATTAAATAAGGGTCCTCTTCTATCATATTGTCTAATATGTGTATAGATTCATGATTTAGTTCTTCATTTATAAATCTAATCGAATGGTTGTATCTCCCTAAAAATACATTGAATTCATCTGAAGAAAGCATATCAACATATTTTCTAGATAGTTCATTGTTTCCGTAGCACATTGCAGTATAAAAACTTTCAAATGACTTAGAAAAGTCACATTTTAATAAAGTTAACAATCCTTTTAAATTTAAAATATCAACATCTTTAGGGTTAATTTCTAGCGCTTTCTCTACAGTATAACAAGCACTAGTTATATAGTTTTTATCTGCTAATTCAAGAGCATTATTATATCTATTATATGATTCTATTTTTAGTTCTTTTGATGTATCATCTGAGTTACTGTTTAAAGCATTTTGTAAATTTAATATAGTTTCTTCTTTATAGTTAGTTGTAACATAGCTTTGTTTCAATACCTTTAACGTTTCATTGGTTTCTTCTTCTTCTATATTAAAAAAAGTTAAATCACTTTTATTTTCTTCTATCAAAGATATATCTAGAATTTTTCTAGACATTTGCTGTATATCTTTTTTAATATTTTTTCCTAAAATATTAATCGCCTCCCATTTTCATTTATATATCTAAGATAACATATTTAATATTTTAAGTCAAAACTATACATTTTTTGCTATTTTTATATAATTTACTTGCATATTAAAAGAGGGGTTATCTTATATTTTAAGAGACCCCTTTAATATTTCTAATTTAAGTTATTCCTATCTCTTCACTAATACCTAATATCAAACTTCTTTATTTTCCTATATAAAGTTGCTATTCCTATATTAAGTGCATCTGCTACTTTTTTCATCCCTTCTGTATTAGTTCCATATTTGCTTATAGCATTTTCAATAGCTTCTTTTTCTAATTGTTCAATAGTTTTAATTTCTTGATTATATAGTTCATTTAGTTTAAAAGATATTAAATCAGACATACTATTGATAAAATCTATTAGTTCTTCGTCTTTAGAAAGTATTTTATTTTTTTGAACTTCATTAAATGCTGCAATTCCTAAAACTCCAACTATACAATTTTCAAATTTAACTGGTGTACATATATCGGCCAGTTCTTTGCAATTTAATTTATTACAACATTGATTGCATTTTTCTTCTAGCTCTTTATTTATCACATAGGGTTTACCTTTTTTAAGTACATTATAATATATAGTTTTTTCGGGTATTTTTTCTCCTATTTTTTCTTTAAATATTCCCGTCCCAGCTATTCTAGTTAAATCTTTGCTTACTAAGGTAACATCTACCTCAAGTATACTAGATATATTCTCACAAACGCTTTGAATATAACTTGTTATCTCATTTAAATTCAAAATAATACCTCCTAATATATTAATACACTTTAAATCATTTTTATTTTACTGATGGTACTTGAGGATTTACACCCTCTGGTTTATTTTCTGTCGGTTGTGTCACTGGAGTCTCCGGTTGCGTCGGTGGAGTCTCTGGTTCTGTCGGTGGTACATCCGGTGTCACTGGCGGTTGTTCTGGTACTGTAGGAGATATTTCAGGTTTTACTGGTGGTTGTTCTGGTTTACCTTCCATAGTTCCAATTGCTATTACTCCTTGCTTCTTTGGATAATATGATGTTGCTACCTTTTCTTTTTTCATAACTTTGCCATCAGTATCTATATATAGTCTATATGTAGATACTGTATATCCATTTCTTCCCGATTCTAATTGTTTTTCTTCCCCTGCTGGTATTGTTGGATCTTCCACTTTTTTTATAGGTGCCACCGATACCCCGTCGGTACTAGTAGATATTTGTATATTTTGTTTGTCTTTTAAACTTCCATATATTTGGCACGTTACAACATTTCCAGATACATAATTCTTAATATACACAGGATATTTTAGGTTGTTCTTAAATACAAAATCTATCCCTCCATCTGTTACTGTTGCATCTCTTCCCATAGATACATAACTAGATGGTATTGAGTGATTTTTTATATTAACTAATTCTAACCCTGCATATAATACTGAATTATATAATGTAGATGAAACTTGACAAATACCTCCACCTACTCCCTCTTGAACAACACCTTGTACAATTACTGGAGCATTTTTATAACCATTAGATAAATTGGTTTCACCTATATGCTCATTATAAGAAAATACCTCTCCTGGCATTAGTAAAACATCACTTGATTTACTTGCTGCTAATCTAATATTACTGCTTCTTCCTGCTATTGAAGAATTAAATTTAGTGGCGTAATTTCCTAATAACGTATTTACCTCTTGTAATTGATCTTTCTTTATATTAGGTTCTACCTTAGTAACTACTAATTCTTCCTTTTTATTTCCTTTTTCAAGCTCTCTTATAATATTTTTTATGCTTTCTTCTATATTTACATTTAATCCACTATTTCCATCTTCTACTTCTATTGATGATCCATTTACGTTTATACCTGCATCTTTTACTTCTAAATTTATTTCTTTTGATATATGCTCTACTGATTTTTTTAATTTTTCTTCATTGTAGCTTATATTTATTTTTAAATTATTTTTTTTACCTAAACTTGATTTCACAGTTTTATCTACATTATTTATGAATGATTTCCCTCTATTTGTACTATAAGCTCTTTCTACAGTTTTATCTAAGTTATAAGATAAATCAACATCTTTATTATTTATACTCCATTTTTTATTTAAGTAAGTAACTTCTATATTTTCTAATTTATAATGTTGCTTTAATTCTTTTTTAGCTTCCTTTTTACTTAAGCCACCTACATTAATTTCATTTATATATGTGTTTTTTAGTATTTTGTCTCCACTTACCTGTAATCCTATACATCCCATGAATAATATTATTATCATCCCTAATACTATACCCACACCAATATATGTTTTTTTTCTTGTATTATTCATTTTTGTATCTCCTTAATTTCAAATTAGTTATATTATACTTAGATATAAATTTAATATATCCTTTTATAATGCATTGAATTTTAATATTTGATAAGTTTTTTATATATATTTTGTATAATAAACATATATATGCACTCATTAATATCTAAATTTATAATGCTATATTATAAATTAAAGCATTAAAGCGTGTTAAAAACACGCTTTAATACTCACTAATCTTATCTTCTGATATAATATATATTTTTTCAGTATACATATTTATAATATAAACTTGTTTTTCTTTAAATATGCCTTTATTCACTAATTCATAATAATATAAATCTTTATTTTTTCCTAATGTTTTATCTAAACTTTCTTTATTTTTTATATATCTATTTGCCTTTTCTTTAGATATTTCTGATATTTCTTTATATTTATCTCCATTTTCATTAAGCTTGTTACTCAATATAAATTGAGCTTTTTCTTTACTTATAGTAAATTGTATTTTCCCATCTCCAATAGACCTAAAATATCCATTCGAATACTCTGTTTTATAGTCTTTATCACTATCTTTATAAGAATAAATTTCTTTAGTTTTAGCATTTATTAAAACTTCATCTATTAAAGTTTCATATTCTAGAACTTCTACATAATAATATTTCTCACCATCTATCATCTGATAAAATGAATTTATGGATAAAGTATCTTTGATTTTTCCATTTTTTGTTGATATTAAATTTATTATATCATCAGATGATAATGTATAAAGAGATAATTTTTTCTTATATTCTTTTTCTAGAGATAATATATTTTCGTCTTCTTCATAATACTTTTTTAAATACTGTATATATTGTAATGCTTCTTCAAAATTTCCCATTTCACCGGATTCATCAGATTTTTGTATATAATAGTCATGCATATCTTCTATACATTTTTTTTTTTGTTCTTGCGCTAAATCATAATATTTTTTATCTTTTTCTAATACTTTATCATATCCTAATATAGCTTCATAATACATACGATTGTTTTCGTTTTTGTTAGCCTCTTCATATATTTTTCTAGATTCATAAATTTCTTTTATATTATTTTTGTATATGTCTAATTCATGTGTTATTCCATTTAAAGTAGACGCTAAACTCATATATGATAGTACTATATCATAACTTATATTTTCATTTTCATACATTTCATTTACTCTTTGTGCTTGATCCACTATCCTTTGTAAGTCTATCTCTATAGTACTTAAAACATTTATAGTATTTATAATTCCTATATAATGTTCTTTTGTTATTTCTTTATTTATATATTTATCTCCACTTTCAAGAAGTAACTTATTTATTTTTTTTGAAATAGATTTATCAAATCTCTTAAGTTTAGCTTCTGAAAACTGTGACTTATAATTCTCATAATTTTCAAGAGCAATAGAATATTTACGTTGTTCTATATTTTTAAATAATGTATTAGATTCTTTTTCTATACTAAATTCATCACTACTTACTAAAAATATAATCATTAAGATTATTAATCCTAGCATTGATAATGAAGCCCCTATTATAATTTTTTTATGTATATCTATAAAATCTACACATTTATCAAAGGATTCCTTAAAATTCATTATCTTTCCCTTCCTTAATTTTAGTAATTTATTTATACTATAAACTTCTTTATATTATATCATATATATACATTATTAACCATATAATCCAATGACACTCATTCCTTTTCCTCAATAAATTTAAGAAAATTTCGTTTGTTTTTTTATGGTATTTTGATAATGATAGTATAAAACTATTAATTACCTTAAGGCGAAATAATGTTTTTTAAATTTACATCATAATAAATATAATACTTATATCATCATAACTAGTAGATTGGCTTAATTGATTTAAATATTCTTTATATCCTTTTTTTAATATTCTTCTGGAAAATACGCTTCTATTATAATTTTTAATAGTAGTATCTAGACTTTTATATAATTTTTCATCATCCTTAAAGCTATTTTCATACCCATCTGTAAATAAAATTATGGTATTTACCTTTGACTCACTTATATCCTCTATATGATACATAATATTTTGATATGAATCGTATCTACCAAGCGAATCTACAATAGTTTTGTTTTTTGTATTTATGATTTTTTTGAAAGTCCCATCATCTTCACTTACTACATTTCCATCTCCTATTTTTAAATATAATCTAAATTTTTCAGTTATTAAAGTTGAAATTAATGTAGTTGAATACTTCAAGTATTCGGTTTTAAAAACTACTGGATTACTTACTTTATAATTTTCATCTACTAAATACATCCATCTTTCATATATTTTTTTTTGTATAGTCTCAGTTTGTAATTGTTCTAATATATTCTCTTTAGGTATATCTATCAACTCCTCAAGTATTTCTATTGCACTATGACAAGCTAATTTAGAGCCAGTATCACTATATTTGAAAAATTTACCACTATGACCATCTGCAACTGTACATATTATCGCTCTATCTAAGATTTTATAATCTAAATAATCTTGAGAATTGAAATTTTTCAAGATATTTTTATACCCAACTACACTACTTTGAAATATTTTGTGATCCATAAATAATATTTCCTCCTCCATAATTTATTTCTACTTATTTTCTATTATAAATAATAGAAATTTATAACAAAAAAAACACAGTTATCACTGTGTTTTAAGTTAAAAGTACTTTTATATGTATTATGATATTTTTCTTTTAGTCTGAGCAACTTCTCTGCAGTTGTCTCTTTTAACCTTACTAGGTACCGAACTTTTACTTTTTTGTATTTTCTTTTTACTAAAGAATATTTTTTTATAATTAAATAATACTAATCCAAATGTTAAACCTACAGTTAATCCTGTAAATATCATTAAATAATAATTTAATCCGATAAATACTCCCATCACAGCATTTACTATTATTAATGTGAACGTTAACAATAAGCAGATCACACTCGACATAATTAACACCCTTAAGATATTTTTCAACTTTCTTAGGACTTTCTTCAATTTTTTCACCCCATATAATAACAAATCTTTACATTTAATTCCTTACTTAACTATAACAAATATAATGAAAAATAGCAATTAATATTGATATTTTTTGTTGGAATTACTACTAAAATGTTATTTTATTCTACGTAACATTAGTCACCATAATTTAATACAATAAGAATAGGTAATATTTTATTAAATTAAGGGGTGATATATATGCCATGTCTGCCAAGTTTAGGATCAAAAACTCCTAATTTTAAGGCTAATACAACATTTGGACCTATTGAACTATCTGACTATACTGGTAAATGGGTTGTTCTATTTTCTCATCCTGGTGATTTTACACCAGTTTGCACAACAGAATTTTTGTGTTTTGCTAAATACTATCCGGAGTTTCAAAAAAGGAATGCAGAATTAATTGGGCTTAGCATTGATAGCAATAGCTCCCATTTAGCTTGGGTTTATAATATTTTTTCTCTTACTGGAGTTGAAATACCTTTCCCTATTATAGAAGATAGAGATATGACAATTGCTAGATTATATGGAATGATTTCAGAACCTATGAGCAATACTTCAACAATTAGATCTGTATTTATAATCGATGATAAACAAATTCTAAGAACTATACTTTACTACCCTCTAACTACAGGTAGAAATATTCCTGAAATACTAAGAATTATAGAAGCTCTACAAACAAGTGATAGAGATAACGTTGTAACACCAGCTAACTGGTTCCCTGGAATGCCAGTTATACTACCTTATCCTAAAACTTACAAAGAATTAAAAAGTAGAGTTAAGAACTGTGATAAAAACTGTACATGCGTAGATTGGTATCTTTGTTTTGTTCCTGATAAAAATTTAGAAATTTCTAATGATAATAATTGTATAGACTGCATTGCTTATAAATCTAAATCCTCTAAAAAAAGCAAAAATTATTCTCGACCTCAAATAACAAATATAAAAAGTCAACCTGTTGATATTTCATATTGTCCTGATGTAGCTCCAATAGTTATGGAGTATGTCTTAGGTAATCCAAGAAATGTTGACTCTACATTTTTAGATGCTGTTATTTATGCATTTGTAGAAATAAATCCTGACGGTACATTGTACGTTCCTACACCTAAGTATTTAAATCAATTGCTAAATCTAAAAACTGAAAAACCAGACTTAAAAGTAATAGCTGCTATAGGTGGGTGGGGAGCAGATGGTTTTTCTGATGCAGCTTTAACTCCAGCTTCTAGATACAATTTTGCTAGACAAGTTAACAAGTTAATAAATCAATATAAATTAGACGGCGTAGATATAGACTGGGAATATCCTGCTGTTAGTGCAGCTGGTATAAAATCTAGACCTGAAGATAAAGAAAACTTTACACTACTTCTCACTGCTATAAGAGATGTTATTGGTAATGATAAATGGTTAAGTGTTGCTGCTACCGGCGATAAAGCATATATAAATAAGAGTGCTGAAATAAATAAAATAGCTCCTATTATAGATTATTTTAATCTTATGAGCTATGACTTTACTGCTGGTGAAACTGGCGAATCAGGTAAAAAACATCAAGCAAATTTTTATGATTCTGAATCTTCTTTACCTGGATATAGTGTAGATCTTTGGATTAAAAATTTAGAAACAGCTGGAATGCCTGTTTCAAAAATTTTATTAGGTATTCCTTTTTACGGAAGACTTGGAGCTACAATCACTAAATCTTATGACCAACTTAGAGAAAATTATATAAATAAAAATGGATATGAATACGTTTTTGACGAAAAAGCTCAGGTTCCTTATCTTGTAAAAGAAGGTCAGTTTGCCATGTCATATGATGATCCTCTTTCTATATATTTAAAAGGTCAATATGTACTGAAAAATTGCTTAGGAGGAATATTCTCTTGGACATCAACTTATGACCAAGCAAATATATTAGTTAAAGCTATGAATGATAGTATAAATGACCCTGTATTATTTAAAGAAGAATTAAAAGGTATCTATGGAGATTTGGTAGAATTTTAATTTTTACAATATTTAAAAGTCTTGCAATTTATTGCAAGACTTTTAAATTCCTATAGCTGCTTTTGCTAATTTATCAGCTTCTTCATTATATTTATCACCACTATGAGCTTTTACTTTAACAAATTTCACATTTAATTTATCTTTTATACTATCATAAAATTTCTTATATGCTATTGTTCCTTCTTTGTTGGCCTTCCATATCCCCATGCACCACTTTTCAATTCCTTCATAATCAAAGTATAGTGTTAAATTTTCTATTTCATTACTTATGCAATATGCCATTGCAATTTTTGCAGCTTCAATTTCTCCTGCTACATTTCTCATACTTACAAGTGATTCATCTTGTCCTTTTATACTATATGTTTTTTCAACAATATTATTTTTTAATATAACTACCCCTGATCCAAAAGCTCTAATACAATGTTCATAACTTCCATCTACATATGCTTCTACAGAACTTTCTAAGTTTTTAAACTCTATAACTTTTATGCCTTCTACATACTCTTTTGCTTCATCTAAAGTTGTGAAGCTTTTATATTCGGCTCCCGAAAATCCATTGACTTGTTCCTTACATTCATTCCAAGTATTATATATTCCTATTTTTTTTCCTTTTCTTACAGCATAAAATTTTTTCTTACTCAAATAGATCACTTCCTTACAATTATTTTTCCAATTAACATAATAAATATTTTATCCTAAAAGCATTGATTTTAAAAGGTTTATTTGATTTTACAATATTCTATTAAATGTAGTGTTTTTCGATTTCAAACCATTTATTTCTTGATTATTTTTTAAATATAGAGTATGATTTATTTAATAAATAAAATATCGGATATAACTAATGGTAGAGGTCGCATTGTTAATAAGTAATTTTGTGGAGTTAAGCACGAAGAAACAAAATGAAAGGTAACTATGCCGAAATGTATAAGTGATGCTTTAAACTTATATATTGGGGTCATATAAAATATATATGACACTGTCACATAAATATGTGGAGTACTATCTTTAGATTAAGTTTTTATTCAATTTTTAAATTGAATGCTTAAGTCTAGGGTAACTTCTTACCCTAGACTTTTTTTAATCTTCAATTTCTCCTTAGCACTATATTCGACATAAATTATAGGAGGATTTTTATGACAACAATGACAACAAAAAGTAAAAAACAAGCAACTTTATTAGATGCAATTTTATGTATAGGGTTTTTAGTTGCAGTTTTAGTAACATGTTTAGTAGTTTTAAAAGATTATGAAATATCGGCTCATGTTCCGCTTGTAGCAGGAGCGATTTTTGCAGCATGTGTTGCTGTATTTAGATTAGGATTCACTTGGAAAGAATTAGAAGATGGAATTTTATCCACAATAAATACCACTATGCAAGCAATACTTATTCTTTTAGTAGTTGGTATGTTAATAGGTACTTGGATTCTTGGAGGTATAGTTCCATCTATGATATATTGGGGACTTAATGTTTTATCTCCTGGTATATTTTTAGTAGCAACTACAATTATATGTTCAATTGTTTCTATTTCAACTGGTTCATCTTGGACAACTGCCGGAACAATCGGTATTGCCTTACTTGGTATAGGTAGTGCTCTTGGTATACCTACTCCTATAATAGCAGGGGCTATTATATCTGGTGCTTATTTTGGAGATAAAATGTCTCCATTATCAGATACAACAAATTTAGCTCCTGCCATGGCTGGGACTACTTTATTTGAACATATTAATCATATGTTATATACAACTATACCCGCGCTTTTAATATCACTTGTGCTGTATGGGATAATTGGTATGAAATATGCGGGTAGCCAAATCGATACCTCTCAAATAAGCCAAATACAAAATACTTTAGTTAATAATTATACTACTTTGTCTCCATTACTACTTCTAGTTCCTGTATCTGTTATAGTAATGGTAATATTTAAAGTTCCAGCAATACCTGGTCTTATAGCTGGAGTTATACTGGGTGCTATAGTTTCTGTAGTGTTCCAAGGCGCTTCTATAGCCGATGTATTTGTAGTTGCTAAGAGTGGATATGTTTCATCTACAGGAATGGACTTTGTTGATGAACTTCTTACTCGTGGTGGTCTAGATAGCATGTTAGGAACAGTTTCTTTAATGCTTTGTGCTTTAACTGTTGGAGGTATATTAGAAAAAACTGGAATGTTAGAAACCTTAGCAAAATCTATTTTAAGCGTTGCTAAAGGAACTTTTGGTTTAATCGCTGCAACAATATTCACTTGTATAGGAACTAATTTAGCTGTTGCTGATCAATATTTAGCTATCGTTATACCAGGAAGTATGTATAAAGATGCCTTTATAAAGCAAGGTTTATCTCCTAAAAATTTATCTAGGGCTTTAGAGGACAGTGGTACAGTAACTTCTGCTCTTATTCCTTGGAATACTTGTGGAGCTTATATGTCAGCTACTCTTGGAGTTGGATCATTTGCATTTTTACCATTTGCATTCTTAAACTTACTTTGCCCTTTAATTTCATTATTCTATGGTGCAACAGGAATAACAATTGCAAAACTTTCTGATGAAGAAAAAGAAAGATTAGAAATTGCTTCTTAATAAATGTAATAGCGTTGTTTAATAATAACAACGCTATTTTTTAATTCTAAGGAAATTATACTTTATTGTCTCATTATTATAAATACCATATATGCAATGTAAATTAATACAAGAAACAAACCTTCTACTTTATTGATACTTTTCTTTGTGGTAGCAAGTATATAAGTTAGTACAGTTACAATTATCATAATAAGCATATCTGTAAATACAATAGAATGAACTTGTATATTGCTTACTGTTGATGATAAACCTAATATAAATAGTATATTAAATATATTTGAACCAACTACATTCCCTATAGCAATATCACTTTCTCCTTTTCTAGCCGCAACTACGCTAGTTACAAACTCAGGTAAAGAAGTTCCAATTGCAACTATAGTAAGACCTATTAAATTTTCACTCATCCCCCATGCTATAGCTATATTACTAGCAGAATCTACTACTATTTGACCACCTATAAGAATACCTACAATTCCCAATGCACTCATTAGAATACTTTTACCCATAGAAATATCTTCTTTTGCTTGCTCTATATTCATTTCTTCTTTAGATGTAATGGCCATTTCAATTAAATAGTACATAAATATACCAAATAAAGCTAATAACATAAGACCATCTGCTCTAGTTAATAAATTCTCATTATATCCCTGAAATTTTATGTCATGTGATAATATCATTAAAACTACCACTGCTAATGTCGCAAATGGAAACTCTTTTATTATAGTACTTTTTTGTACTTTTATCGGATTTATCATCGCTGCGATTCCAAGAACTCCTAATAAATTAAATATATTCGATCCTACTATGTTGGCAATTGCCATGTCATTATTTCCTTTTAATGCAGCAGTTATACTAACTGCTGCTTCTGGAGCACTAGTTCCAAATGCTACTATAGTCAAGCCTATTATTAATGTAGGAACTTTGAAAATCCTAGCTATAGATGAAGAACCTACTACAAACGTATCTGCTCCTTTTATAAGAAGTAAAAAACCTATTATCAGTAATATATAACTCATATAAACCACCTTTCTTATTCTTTTCGTTTTTATTTAAGTATTTATATAGTTATTCTTTATAAAATATGTAAATCTTATTCAAAATATACATATATCAATGTCTAAGTCTTTCTTTAGGTATTAAATAACTTTGATTAAAATACCTTATTTTTAAGACTTCATTTTCTAAATAAACAACATTACTTTTTATATATCTATTTTTCATTTCTTCATTCATAAAATTTTCTATATTTTTCATATTCATATTTTCGCTGTACTTCAATAATTTTATAATATCTATCAAAGCTTCATTCATTACATTTTTTCTACACATATATAAATGGCTATTCATATAATCTTGTATTTTATCTTTACTCATAAGATTTATCCTACATCCATGTAAATCTCTTTCTAGTTTTTTTAGTGTATATAAATTAGTCCCTGTATTAAAAATTATAAAGCAACCATAATCATATTTACTTCTTAAAAGTCTTCCCATAGCTTGTTTAACTTTTATAGCCATTTGTGGGTAATTTATAACATGATAAGGTAAATTATATTTTTTCATTATAGTTGAATATAATGGGTCTTTAGGATTTAAATTTGGTATTTTATCTAAAGTAACACAAATCAATCCATCTCCAGGTACGTCTACTCCTTCAAAGCATCCTTTTGACCCTAATACAACACACTTTTTATTTATGTCTTTTAAGTATTTAATACCTTTTTTATTCATATAGACTTCTGTATTTTTCCTATGTAAATCATCTATAAGATTTTCATAGGTCTTCTCTAATCTATCTTTACTATTAAATAAAGATAGTAAATGTCCCTGGGTTATTTGAGATATATTCCCTATAGCACTACTCATTTCTTTAGGAAACTCGTTATTGCTATAATTACATAAATCATTTAATCCAATTATAGAAACTCTATTTTTATAATCATATAAAGGTTCTATTATCTTTTCTATATTATCTACTCTATTTATACCTAATGTTTTTTTAAAATAATCCATACTATTTTCTACGCTTAAGGTAGCTGATAAAAATATCGCACTTTCTACTTGAGCTAGTATATTTTCTTCAAATAATTCTGCTAGCTTTAATGGAACTACTCTAATCTCAAAATTTGTATAGTCTTTGTCTATTTCTACTATTCTTGCAAAATCATCATCTTTGCTGTATTCCATAAATAGTTCAAATGTTATTTTTATATCTTCTAGTTCTTTTATTCTTGCTTTCCCAAATTTATATACATCTGATTCTTTATCTATACTATCATCATCTAAATTTCTATCTATTATAACTAGTATAGATACTAAGTTTCTTATTATACTTTCGCAACTCATTTTTATTTGTTGACTATATTTGCTATATTTTAATTCAATAATTTCATTATTCTTTCTTATTTTTCCTGCAATCTCATGCTCTTGTAAATTTAATTCCCACCTTAAATTGTATTTACTTATATTTTTATAATCTGAATTAACCCCAAAATTTAATATATCCTTCATTTTTTCTATTACAAAATTTATATTTCTACTTATCTTATCTTTTATATTTCTGTCAAAATGTACATGATGATAAAATTTATCAAATGGTTTTATTTTTCTATTTTTATTAGAGTTACCATATGCAAATGCACTATCTTGCATATTTTCATATGGGTATATTTCTCTTAAGAAATAATTTAACATTTTGTAATCTATTACACTTGAAAAGAAATCATATCCTTTTTCTGCTAAGTTATGGCCTTCATCTACTATTATATGTTCTAATGGTTTTTCTTCTTTGTAAGGCCATTTTGCTAGTAAGGAGTGGTTTATAACTGTTATGTCTTCTTCTTTTAATTCTTCTGTTCTCTTTTTATATAAACAATCTTTAAAGCATTTTTTAGGTCTGCACAAATTAGGATCACACACTACATATCTTAAATGAGTATTTATTTCCTCAAAATGATTTAGTATCCAATAATTTATTTCTTCTATATCACCATACTCACCTTCTTCTACTAACCTTTCTAAAATTATAATTGCTAAGATTTCATTTATAGATGGATTTTTAATTGTATAATCCTTTTTATAATTTTCTAGTTTTTCTACACATATATAGTTATTTTTTCCCTTTATATAGCCATAACTTACTTTATTATTAAGTCCTAGCGAATTTAGGACATTAGGAATATCTTTATTTATTAACTGGATTTGTAATTCTTTTGTATCCGTAGATATAACAACTCTTTTATTATATATTCTAGATTCTAAGATTGCTGGCAGTAAATATCCAACACTTTTGCCTATTCCAGTAGGTGCTTCTATACAAGCAATTTTGGAACTCCCCGAGTTACCTTTAAATGTCTCTCTTATAGTCTTAGTTAATTCGTATTGACCTGGCCTATATTCATATATAAAACCTTCTTTGCTAGCCCATATATCTTTATCCTTTAGTAATTCTTCATAGCTTTTATTATTTTGAATAATCTTTTTTAAAACTTCTTTTTCCTTTATATTTTCCTTGATTTTAAAATTGTTTTTTTCCTCTATAAATACTTCTTTAATATAATCATCTTCTTTATAATCTGCATTTTCTATTAACTCACTCCATTCCCATTTAGGAAACATAAATTTATTTAAATATGAGTTTATTTTGAATGTTAATGGTTCTAATGTAGACTCTTCTTTCTTTTTTAGTCTCATTATTAATGAATTAACAACTCTTAAAGTATCTATTGAGTCAGATAAAGCCCTATGCTTTTCATTTTCTTTATTGTTTGTTAAGTACTTTTTTAAATAGTCTAGGCTATATTCCTTATGATAAGGCTCTAATATAGATGCTAATTCCATAGAATCTATGATTTTATTTTTAACTTTCGGTATATAATAGTTTAAAAATTTCTTATCAACTGAAGCATTGTGGCAAATAATGATATCATCTTCGATAAAATTTAAAAATTTATCTGAAGCTTGTTTTAAGGTAGGTGCATTTCTTAAGTCTTGTTGCTCTAACCCACTACACAATGAGTATATTTCTATTGGTATTTCTTTGTCATTTTTTATCAGAGTAGTAAATGTTTGTATCTCTCTATTATTTATCTTAATAGCACCAATCTCTATTATTTCAGAATTAAATGGATCTAAGCCCGTTGTCTCTATATCTAAATATATAACATTATCTAAAACACTTATAACTGTATCAGGCAATGTATTTATGAATTCTTTCATTATTGTATTCCTTTCAATGATTATATCTATATATAAATTTGTAATTACCTTATTTAGTATACATAATTATATGATAAGTTTGTGCAAAAAGTAAAAGTATATTTTTAAATTAGGTTTTTAATTTAAGAGTATATTTTTACTTTATTTATAGAAACTATATATAGGTTAGCATTATCATTTTTAATTTTACAACTTACTAGAGGTGATGTTATGAATAACAGAAATTCCAGAACTTATTTTATTATAGGATTTTTTGTACTTGTATTTGGTGTATTGGTTGGAACTAATTTTCATATGATTAATAAATCAAAAACCCAAATATTAAATCAAAATCTTAGTACTCAAGAATATAGCTGGTACTTTAATCCTAGAAATGATGGCAAACAACCTTATCCAATAAAAGAAGCTAACTTTTTTAAAAATTATAGCTCTTACTATATTGGAGACCCCAATGAAAAGGTAATATACTTATCTTTTGATGCTGGGTATGAAAATAATACTACCGAAAACATACTTAACACTTTAAAAAAGCATAATGCTAAAGCTCAATTCTTTGTAGTAGAAAGCTACATAAGAAATAATCCTGATTTGGTTAGAAGAATGGAAGAGGAAGGCCATTTAGTTTGTAATCACTCTAAAAGTCATCCCTCTATGGCCCAAATTACAGATCTTGATAAATTTAAATCAGAACTTCTTAGCGTAGAAGAAGCCTATAAAGAAGTCACAGGAAAAGATATGCCAAAATATTTTAGACCTCCTATGGGTAAATTTAGTGAACAATCTTTAAAATATACTCAAGATTTAGGTTATAGTTCAATATTTTGGAGTTTCGCTTACGTAGATTGGTATAATGATAAGCAACCCACTCATGAATATGCAAAAGAAAAGATATATTCAAGAACTCATCCTGGTGCTATAGTTTTACTTCATCCAAACTCTAAGACTAACACAGAAATACTGGATGAAGTACTAACTCATTGGGAACAAGAAGGATATAAATTGAAAACATTAGATTACTTAGTAAAAAACAATACTAAAAATTAATTCTAATAATAAAAGATATAGGATACCAATCTAGTATCCCTATATCTTTTATATATTTATTCATGCATCAAGTAACACACTTCTCCCCTTAAACTCCGCTACCCAATATGGTTTATAGATACTTTTAACTTCTTTTATCTTAATATTTTGCAAGTTAACTTTATCTATTGAATTACCTCTAGATTTTTCTCCTAAAAAATTCATTATTTCATTTTTTACACCTTCTATCATGTTCTCTTCTCCTATTTTGCATTTTTTTATATAACTTTTAGTAACATATCTTCTTGTTGTAATTGGTATGGTATCAATAGATTCACAATACCCATTATAAGTATTTACTATCATAGTTATATAATGTGTTTTTATTTCATGTCTAAACATTTTATTAGTTTTTTCCTTACTTACTACTTCATAATTTAGTACCTTTAATTCTATGTATTCTAGATGTATATCACTTACTACTGTATTGAATTGTGAAACTTTGCTCATTAACGGCATTTTATTTAATATATATTTTAAAGCTTCTTTTTTACTTTTACTTATCTCAATTGCCTCTATTTTCATAGTACCCTCCCATGGCGAGTTTTCCTCTTTAGTAAATTATATTAAATCACCCTCTAATTTCATGTATGTAAACATAAAAAATACATAACCTAATTATTATATTTTTATATTTAGAGAAATTATATTTAATTTTTTCTTTAAAAATATGATTTTCGTATCTATTTAGTTTTATCAATTGACCTGGTTTAAGTATGTTAATACCTAATTAAAGAGAATTTTTATATAAAAGGACTGATTACATATGTCATTTAAAACTATTTCAATATCATTAATAATATTATTAATATTAGTTGGATTCAGTAAAATTTCATTAACCGAATTAAAAAAAGATAGCTTTTTACATGAGAAAACTTTAGAAGCTACCGCTGTAGATATTAATTCCCCAACTATAAACTCTACGTCTCCATCTAAATGTGAACAGTATATAGTTTCTAAACCTACTATAAAAGTTAATTATTCTGATGATAGCAACATAGATACTTCATCAGTGAAATTATTTGTAAATTATCAAGATGTCACTGACAAGGCCACTATATCAGAAAATGAAATTTGGTATACTCCCGAAAAAAAATTTAAGAGAGGTACTCAAATAGTAAAATTAGAGGTTATAGATTTATCACCAAATAAAAATGCAACTTCTTTTGAATGGTATTTTGTAGTTGGAACACCTATTTATAACCATTATAGAGGTCTACTACATTCTCATACAAGCGCTAGCGATGGACATGGTACTTATAGTGATGCCTATTACTTAGCTAGAGATAAAGCTAATTTAGATTTTTTTACTATAACAGAGCATTCTAATATGTTAGATAACAATCTTGAGTGTAATATAGAAAATGCATCCTTTAGTAATGAATGGAATGATCTTATAAAAAAAAGAAATATGTTTACTTCAAATGGAGAATTTATAGCTCTTAATGGATTTGAAATGACTTATCCTTATAAAATAAATGATCCTATAGGCCATATAAATATATTTAATTCTGAGGGATTTGTTTGTGCAGAACTACCTGATATGAATTTAGATAACTTTTATAGTTTGATTTATAATCAAGATAATTTAATAGGTCAATTCAACCATCCATGTGATAAATTCGGTAAATTTAATAATTTAAAATATTCTCCCTATGGAGATTCTATAATTTCTTTGATAGAAGTTGGCAATGGATATAATAGTGATATGAGTAAAAATATAAGATCTCATGATATGTATCAATTAGCACTAGACAATGGATGGCACTTAGCTCCTACTTGCAATCAAGATAATCATAGAGTTGATTTTGGTATAGCCAATGAATTTAGAACAGTTGTTTTATCTACTGATTTAACTAAAGATGGTTTATACGATGCTCTAAAACATATGAGAGCTTATGCTACAGAAGATAAAAATATAAAAATAGACTATACAATAAATGATTTACCTATGGGCTCTACAATAAGTAAAAGCTCTAAGCTTAGATTTTCTATAAGTGTAATTGATAATGATTTTGAAGATAAAATTGAAGAAATACAAGTCATAAGTAATAAGGGAGAAATAGTAAAAATCAAAAACTTTAATTCTAATCTAGCAAAATTAGAATTTACTACTAAAACCATAAAAGATAAATTCTACTACGTAAAGGTAATTCAAAAAAATGATAAAATTTCAGTTACCGCTCCACTATGGGTGAAATAATAGGTATTTATTAAATACAAAAGGGTAGGAACTAATTATAATAGTTCTTACCCTTAAATAATCCGCACATTTATATTTATATGCCTTGACACATAATTCGTATATATAGTATTAAATAAATTAATATCTATATTCATTATTATGCTATATTTACTATTTTTGCTACTTTTTAAATTAATTTTTTTTATAAAATAATATATAGTAAAACTATTTTCGACTTAAAATTTTTGTATTTTTTTAAGAACTACAGGTATTTGTATTCCTGTAACAAACTCATCTAAATTACTGATCTAAATTAATTAAATATAAACTCTTTTACCTTTTTTATATAAAAATTTAAACTTCTAAGCTCTTTCATTAAGTTTAATCTCCAAATATATGATATACTAGTCGTTACCATCTCTAAATGGTTTTAAAATACCTCAATCTTCATAATACATTAGTGAATCTCTTCATATATTAGAGATTTCCTCTATTTTATAATAATCTTTCATATTATAGTAATATTATTTCTTCAATATACTCTTCATTTTCTTTATTATTATCTTTCTCTTCATCTTTATCTTTATTATTATCTTTCTCTTCATCCCCATCATGATTTTTATAAAGTAAGCTTATGATTTTACCACTTATGCTTACAGCAATTATAGAAAAAAATATTTGTTTAAGGTCTAAGTACACCAATGATAATAAAAGTACTATACCATCAGTTACTAAATAAATTTGGTTAACTTTTAGACTTGTGAATTTACTTCCTAAAAGTGCAATTACGTCATCTCCTCCGGATGCACCTCCTCCTCTTACCACAAGCCCTACTCCTATTCCTACTCCTATTCCTGCTAATATACTCGCCAATAACATGTTGTGAGTAAGATTCGGTACTAAAAATCCTATATTTTCCCATACTTTATATGTTGTAGAAAATGTAACTGTGGATGTTAATGAGTATAATAAAAAGCTTTTTCCAAAGAATTTAGACCCTAATGTAAATAATGTTAAATCTATCATTAGACTCGTTATTGCTGGTGATATATCAAATATATTTTTTATTAAAAGTATCAAGCCTAATACTCCACCTTCAGTTACACTATTTTGATAATTAAAATTATAACTTCCGAAAGACAATATAGACGTACCTACAATTATTAATGTAATACTTTTTATGACTTGTTGTTTTGACCGCAAAATATCACTCCTATTTTATATAATTCAAATAAATTTATGCTTAACATTAGTATATACTATAGCACAATACCAATGTACGTTTTTTATTAATTTATTTCCAATTATGTAAATATGTCATCATCATATATTATCTCTTTATGCACAAAATATATTAACTTTATTTTTAAGGAGGTATTATTATGAAAGATCAATCTTATATTTCTAATTACGAAATTGCTCATATAACAGAAAATGAAGAGACTGCTATAAAAAAAGTAGAAAGTGAGCTTAAAAATTCTACTGGTAAAGACTTAATTGTTATAGCTTGGGAGAAAAAATAATATCTTTTTTAAAGTAAATACTAAAACACCTATACCATTTCAATAATGTATATAGGTGTTTCCATTTTTTATTTATTAAGTTAATCTTAATATATGTACTTATTTTAATTAAGTATAAAGAAAGTTCCTATTAATAATAAAGTAACTCCTATGTATTTGTATAGATGCATTGTTTCTTGCCCTAAGATAGTACTGTCAATAAAAAATCCTATTAATATTTGAGACACTACTATTAATGTCACTGTATTTGATACTCCTAAACTTGGTATTGCTCTAACCGTAAAGTATATTACAAGACCACCTAGTACACCTCCAAATAATAATTTTGGATTTATATCATTTATATTTATTAAAGCTTTTAAATCCCCTGTTACTATTATACTTATCAAAAAAAATATAGCCCCTACCACTAAGCTTATAAATGTTGCTATTAATGCTGTTGTATTTTTTCCTAATTCTCCATTTATAAACGATTCCATTGCCGTAGAGCTACCTGCTAACACCGCACATAAAACTGCCCCTAGTTGTGACATTTCTGTCCCCCCCTTTAATATACTTATTACTAATTTTATGATAAAACATATTTATTAATGCCCTTATATAATAAGTTGTCTAACATTTTTTTTAGATAATTTTAATTTAAAGTGTTTAGTACTATGCGGTTTTTTGTTATAATTACTTTAAATTTATTATATAATTAAAATTTACGAGGTGAAAAAATGTTTAAAATATTTAATATTAACTTTAATAATATATATAAAAAAGAAAATTCAACTAAGTTTATAATGATGGGTGCTTTATTGCTTGCATTAGGTGTTTTGTCTTTTTTATATAAAGGTATCGGAATTAAAATAGTTTCTTGGACATTAGCCCTATCATTATTATTTGCAGCTTATTTAAATCTAAAAAATATTAATGAACTTAAACGATATGCTTCTAAAAATGAAATTGCACCATCTATACGTATACAGCTTCTATTATCCTTTGGTGCTATTTTATTAATTTTATTTCCAACTAAAATTCAAGGGTTTATTTCTTCTCTATTTGGTATTTACTTTATATTTTCACAATCATTGATAATACTTAAAAGCAGAAAAAATCCTTATTATAAATTAGGATTTTGGAGTGTATTTAAATTAATATTAGGATTTATCTTGGTATTTTCACCATTTTTCTTATCTAAATTTATTGCATCAATATTATCAATGTTGATAATATTATTAGGTATTCACTTATTATTTACTGGTAATAAGCTTAGAATTTAAATACTTTCAAATGAAAATGTGTTGCTTAGTATTATTAAAGACAACACATTTTATTTTAATAACATGATATAATGTTTTCTATCTATATATACTTGTATCTATATGTTTTTCATAAACTTTATTTCCATCTTTATCATATCCATAAAGATATGAATTTGCAGTCCTTCCACTCGCATATCCAACAGGTTTATACTCTATTCCTTTAAGTGCATGCTCATTTGACCAAAATTCTATAGTTAATGTACCTCCTCCCGTATGAGTATTTATAACTATAGGATATTCATGAGTATTTTTAAATTTATAATCTATACTTCCAGATGCTAATGTCGCATCAAGACCCCTTGGTACATAACTGACAGGATGTGAATGGTTTCTTCTTTCTGTTGGTAATATTCCTGATTTTAGCTGTGTATTATACAAAGTTGAAGAAACCTGACATACACCTCCACCTATACCTTGAACAAGTTCTCCATCACTTATAACAGGTGCATATGTATACCCATTGTCTTGAGTTACAGGTCCAACTGATTGCTCATATGAAAACTCATCTCCTGGCATTAAAAGGAAATCATCTATTTTTTTTGCTGCTGCTTCTACATTGCTACCTCTTCCACCACCTGGTGCATATGTTGTTGAGTAAGTTGATATTTTGTAATTTACTTTTTTTAGATCTTCTTTATTTATTTTAGGATTATCATCTATATATTCCCCATTTATTTTTATATCTTCTTTATATATATTATTGCCTTTTACACACTCTTCTATAGTTGATAAAAGTGATTTAGTATCTAACTTTGTACCTTTTTTTCCAGCTTCATATTTAATATTATTTCCATTTATTATAACCTTAGCTTCCTCACATTTTTTATCAGTTTCTTTACCTATTTTCTGTGCTTTTTCTTTTAACTCATTTTCTTTTAAATCAATTTCTAACTTATACTCTTGTTTTTGTTTAGTTAATATTAAAATATATTTTTGAAATATATTTTTGTCTTTATTATTATTAAAAATTTTATATGATAATTTGTCTTCATTGTAATTTAATACTATATCTTTCATTTTTAAATCATAAGCATTTCCATTAGCATTTATGTTTACTTTCTTATCATTTATTTTATTTTTGAATTCGTCTATTCTTTTATTTAAATCATCTTTATTTAAACCTGCTACATCTTCTCCGTATATAAAGACCCCTGGATACACCACACTATCATATTTAGATACAGTAGTATTAATAATTATAATTCCTACGATTATTAATCCGATTATACTTCCTATCATAATTGCTATTTTTTTATTTTTATTGTGACGATGTTCAATATCATTATCTTCAATTTCAACTTCTTTTTCACTATCATTTCTATCTAGATTATCTTTTAAACTTTCTTCATTATCCCCATAGCTCTCATTTTCTATTATTTCTTCTTTATTAACTTCTAAATTTTCGTCTTCAATTGATATATATTCATGTTCATCTTTAGCTTTTATACTTTCTTCTTCTCTACTACTTTCTTCTTCAACATCCTGACTTTCTTCTATTCCTTGTTCATCAGTTGTATTAGAATCATCATTTTCTTCTCCCTCTCCATTAAAACTTTCTTTATCTTTATCCATAATTTTACTCCCCCTTGAATTCCTTTAATTAGTACATTTTATTAAGGCATTCAAATATATATTCAGTAAAATATGTAACAGCATTGTAAACATTATTTATAAATTTACTGCTTATGTTTTATAAATATATGTAATTTGTATATATGTTTTTTTTATGGTAATATAAATTAATGTATACAATACTAATTAGAAAAAGGTGATACAATTGACAAAATTTAAATATGCTTTTGATAATAAAAGATATCATACATGGAATTACCATCTTAGGAATACATTTGGCGAAAAGGTATTTAAAGTATCTATAAATGCTGGTTTTACTTGTCCTAATATAGATGGAAAAATAAGTCATGGCGGATGTACTTACTGTAGTAAAGAAGGGTCTGGGGACTTTGCTGGAAATCCTAAAGATAATCTTATTAAGCAATTTAATGATATAACACAAATGATGCACAAAAAATGGGCGTCTGCAAAATATATAGGTTTCTTCCAAGCATTTACTAATACTTATGCTCCTCTAAATGTTTTAAAGGAAAAATATGAAACTATATTAGCTCTTGATGATGTTATTGGGCTTTCAATATCAACAAGACCTGATTGTTTGCCTAATGATGTAGTTGACTACTTAGGAGAACTTAATGAAAAAACTAATCTATGGGTAGAATTAGGTTTACAAACCATTCATGATAAAACCTCTAAACTTATAAATAGAGGGCATGATTATGAAGAATTTGTTAAAGGAATTGAAAAATTAAAATCAAAAAATATAAAAGTAATAGTTCATATAATAAATGGCCTACCTGGCGAAGATTATGATATGATGATGGAAACTGCAAAAGAAGTTGCTAGTATGGGTGTTGATGGTATAAAAATTCACCTACTTCATGTTATTAAGGATACTCCTATGGAGAAAATGTTAGAAAAAGGTATGATGACTTTAATGACTCAAGATGAATATGTAAACTTAGTTTGTGATCAACTTGAAATTCTTCCTGACACTATGATTGTCCATCGATTAACTGGCGATGGTAAAAGAGATGAATTAGTTGGTCCTTTATGGAGTCTGAAAAAATGGGAAGTTTTAAATGCTATAGATGACGAGTTAAAAAGACGTGATTCTTATCAAGGTTTAAAATTTAATAAATAATAAGTGTATTCAAGTACTTATTTAATAATCCCCCAATATATTACGATATGTATTATATTGGGGGATTTTTTGAATTAACTTTACATTTTTCAGAAATTATATATTATAAATCTTACTTATCTATATTTTGTTGTAATTTCCTTGGAAATATATTTTTACATTTAATTAATTTTATACTCTAGATATTTTATTATAAAAATTGACCATCATACCTTCTTTTATGTCATTAGCTTCTTCTTCATAGCCTAGAGCTTTTACAAGTTCTATACTAAATTCTATAGCAGTTGCGGGTCCCCTACTTGTTATAATATTTTCATCTATTACAACTACATCTTCTATATAAGTCACACTTTCTCTATCCTTTACAAAACCTGGATATGATGTACATTTTTTACCCTTAAGCACTCCAAAGTCTTCTAAAGTTTCTGGTGCTGCACATATAGCGGCCACTATTTTTTTAGCTTTATTTAATTCTTCAACAAAAGATTTTACTCTTTTATCTTGTAGATTTGTAGCCCCTGGTAATCCTCCTGGTAGTACTATTGCATCATATTCTTTAGCATTAATATCATCTATACAACAATCTGCTTTTATCAAAATATTATGAGTTCCTTTTACATACTCTTTATTTATTGAACACATATCACATATTATATTAGCCCTTCTTAATACATCTACAACTGATATAGCTTCAATTTCTTCAAATCCTTCTGCTAACATTACTAATACTTTCTTCATATACATTCCTCCTGCGTATGCTTAATTTTACTATTTATTTTAACATTATTTACATATGGTAAATAGAGTAATTTCTTGTTACTATTAAATAAGTTTATACATTTAAACAACATATTATTTTTTCAAATTAATCATATATCTATTCTAGCTGATTTTTACTTTTTTATATGACAAATTATTTAATAACCATTTATTAAATAAAATTAATTTTATGAGGTGTAAAATATGCTAATGAGCGCTCATTTTTTAATTGCTAACTCAATACTTGAAAATATAGATAATAACAAATCTTTTTTTATTAGTGAAAAAAACTTTATCTACGGAAATATAAAACCTGATATATCTTCTAAATATGTTTTTCTAAAGCATTATCGTACTGAATCTTTAGATATGATTACATTTAAGGTAAATTATTTATGCAATCTTAACTTAGATAGTTTATCTAAATATTTTTCTTTGAATAAATTTAATCAAGAGCTTGGTGTTATATGCCATTTTTTATGTGATTTCTTTTGTGTTCCTCATAGCCAACGTTGGGAATTTAAACATAGTATGAAAAAACATATGCTCTATGAAAAAGAATTATCTGCAGTTGCCAAAGAATTAAATTTATCAAAGTTCAAAGGAGATGTTATAACGCATAATTCCTTTGAAGACTTTTTCTATGCTTTATACGAAGAATATATAAGTAAATTAGATTATAAAAATGACTTATTATTTTCTTCTTATGCTTGTAATAGTGTTATAAATTATATTCTAGACTGCATATTAGAAAACACTTTAAATTCTAATACATTAGTTCATTGTGTTTAGGTGTTGAAATTATTCAACACCATTTATTTTTTTTATAATTTCTATTGCATCTGCTACACTATTTACCGTATAATTAGCACTTTTCTTTACACTTTCTCTAGAATTATACATTGCAAAACTATATTTAATTCCCTCTAACATATTTATATCATTGGGAGAATCTCCTATTGTTGCAATTTCATCTTCCTTGAGTCCTAAAATATTGCATACATATTCTATAGATTTTCTCTTTGATACACCCTTTGGAACTATATTTATAGTATTTTCAGCTGAAAAATATATATCTAAAACTTCATTAAACTCACTTTTTAAATATAACTCTATTGTATATAATTCATCTAAATCATTAGAAACCACACCTATATTTCCGACTAAGTCTTCAAAACTATCTTTATTTATGAATTTAGGATCTATTATATAATCATTTGTATAAGATTTGATTTTTTGTATATCTTCTAATAACACAATTCTTCCATTATATTTAAAATACAAATGGGCTTTACTTGATTTAAATCTACTTATAACTTTCTTTACTAAGTCATCATCTATAGTTCCTTTATAAATCATTTTGTGGTCTTTATCATGTACAAAAGAACCATTTTCACATATATAGTATCCATTTATATCTAAACTGTCTTTAGTCATTTTATAAGCTTGTCTAAAAATTCTACCTGTAGCTATATTAAATTTGACACCTTTTTCTTCTATATTTCTAATTGCATCTATATCTTCTTTATTTATTCCACTATGATATAAAGTTCCATCTAGATCACAAAATATATGCTTTATCATATAAACCTCCTAAGATTCTATTTGATATATTTTTATAATTCTAGTAATTTTAATCTTAGTTCATTAAGTAAGCTTTTAGTTGCTCTTAATCTTATACTTTGTCTATTTCCATTAAATACAAACTTCTTGATTATTGTTTCACCATTTATATAAATTCCTATATAAACAAGTCCTACTGGCTTTTCTTCGCTTCCACCTTCGGGACCTGCTATTCCAGTAGTAGATAATCCTATATTAGTATTAAAGTTTTTTGCTATACCCTCTGCCATTTCTTTAGCAATTTCTTCACTAACTGCACCATATTTATGTAGAGTTTCTTTTTTAACACCAAGTCTACTTATTTTAGCTTCATTAGAATATGTTATACATCCTTCCATAAATACTGATGATATGCCTGGGTAATTTATAAGAGATGAACTTACTAATCCTCCTGTACATGATTCTGATACAGATATTGTCATATTTTTATTCACAAGAAGTTTGGCAACTTCTTCTTCTAATGACGTTTCTCCCTCTCCATAAATAAATTGACCTACCCTAGCTTTAATTTTTTCGACTGTTGGCTCTATTAAAGCTTTCGCTTCCTCTTGTGTTTTAGCCTTTGCTGTTATTCTAAGTATTGCTTCTGCTTCCTTTGCATATGGAGCTATCGTTGGATTACTTTGTTCTTTTATAAGGTCTATTATTCTCTCTTCTAATAATGATTCACCTATTCCAAATGTTCTAAGTGTTTTTGATACCAACATACTATTTGCACATTTTTGCAAATATGGCTTTATAGATTCCTCAAACATTGGCTTCATCTCTCTTGGTGGCCCCGGCAATACTACTATTGTTTTATTATCTTTTCTTAGTATAGCTCCTGGAGCTGTTCCATTATTATTTTCTAGTATTATTGCCTCTTCTGGGAAATATGCTTGTTTTTTATTATTTTCACCTAATTCTATATTTAATTTTTTAAAATAATTTTCTATTTTTTTTAAAGATGGTTTATGTAATTTAAGTTCTTGATTAAAATATTTACATGCAACTTCTTTAGTTATATCATCATTAGTAGGCCCAAGACCTCCTGTTGCTATTACTATATCACTTCTTTTCAAACTTTCTTCAAATACTTTCATAAGTCTTTCTTCATTGTCACCAACAGTATTTTGATAATAAACTTCAATTCCAAGAGCCGCTAGTTCCTGTGCTAAATACTGAGAATTAGTATTTACTATATCGCCTAAAAGTATTTCTGTTCCTACTGCTATTATTTCTGCTTTCATTTTCTTCACCCCTCTTATATAATTTTAAACTATTTATATTAAATTGATGTAATAAATTTCTAAATTTCATATTTTTTTATTTACTAAAACCACTATCAGCTGAAACTTCACTTGTTGTGGTACTTTCAACTATTGTATATAAAACATATACTTTAAGTATAAATAATAAATGACATAATTAAACTTAATTAAAACTAGGAGTGATATATATGAAAATAGCTGTTATAATGGGTGGAATATCATCTGAAAGAGAAGTTTCCCTAAATTCAGGAAGAGAAGTTTATAATAACCTTAATAGAGATAAATATGAAGTTGTAAAAATAATATTAGATGATAAAATGGATATATTTACAAAGCTTACTCCTGATATAGATTTCGCATTTTTAGCTCTTCATGGTAAGTTTGGTGAAGACGGTTGTATACAATCGATACTAGAAACTATGGATATACCATACTCTGGTTGTGGTCCACTTACAAGCGCATTATGTATGGATAAAAATATGACCAAAAAAATATTGAGAGATTCCAATTTACCTACTGCACCTTGGGTAGTTGTAAAATCTATTGAAGAAATAAACTATGATAAAATTGAGGAACTTGGTTATCCTGTATTTATAAAGCCAAACTGTGGTGGCTCTAGTGTTGCAACATTCTTTGTTCACTCTAAAGATGAAGTTTTAAGCGCAGTACAAAATGGACTTGAAGTTGATGAATGTGTAATGATTGAAAAATATATACCAGGTGGTGAATACACATCATTTGTACTAAACGGAGAAGTATTCCCTACTATATCTATAAAAGCTAATTCAGAATTTTTTGATTATAAATCTAAATATAGTACAAATGGAGCAATTGAAGAAGTTATATTTTTAAAAGATAATTTACAAAAACAAATAAATGAAATTTCTAGAACTTGTTGGAACATTTTTAATTGCAAAGCATATGTAAGAGTTGATATTATAATAAGTGAAGGTATTCCTTATGTACTTGAACTTAATACTCTTCCTGGAATGACTCAAACTAGCTTAATTCCTAGAAGTGCAAAATCTAGAGGAATAGAATTTAGTGAGTTATTAGATAAAATAATAGAATACTCCCTAAGTTAAATATTTATAGAGGTGATATGTTGTTATTTTCCAATTTTAAATTAAATGATACTGAAACAATTTATATACAAATTAAAAATCATATTAGTGATATGATAAAAAAAGGTCTAATCCCAAATAATAGCAAGCTCCCTTCTACAAGGGAGCTTAGCCAGATTTTTAACATAAGTAGAAACTCTGTTATCCTAGCTTATGAAGAATTAAAATCTGAAGGAGTAATCTACTCTATTTGCGGAAAAGGAACTTTTGTAAATTCTCAAAATACTATTTTAAATAATACTTGGAATATTAATTGGGACAATCTTGAAAATGATTATTCTAAAGTAGCAAACGAAATGGATATTGTTAAAAATGAAATACCTTGGAGATCTGACTTGATTTCTTTTAAAAGTATTTCTCCTAATGGTGAACTTTTTGATATGGATGAATTAAAGAAATCTTTTTTAAATAGAATATCTCTGGAAGGCCATAAAATATTGAACTATGGATATGCAAAGGGTTATCGACCTTTTATAAATTACCTTCTTAGCTATATGAATACAAAAGGTGTTGATACCTATAATAAGGATGTTCTGATTACTAACGGTTTTACAGAAGGTTTAGATATGATTTTATCTTCCTTTGTGGAAAAAGGCGATTACATAATATGTGAAAATCCTACGCATAATACAGCTATAAAAATATTTAAGGCTCTTGGTCTTAATATTATAGGCGTTAACATAAATAAAGATGGTCTTGATTTTAATATGCTTGAAAGTAAGTTAAATACTTTTAAGCATATTAAAGAAGTTAAAATTAAGTTTGCTTATATAACGCCTTCCTATCATAATCCAACTGGAATAGTAATGAGCCCTGAAAATAGATATAAATTTTATAATTTAATGAAAAAATATAATATAGCTATAATCGAAGATGGATTTAATGAAGAACTTCTTTATTCTAGTTCTCACATCTTCCCTATTTGCTCTTTAGATAACTTAAGCAACGGTGTTATTTACATAGGAAGCTTTTCAAAAATACTTTTCCCAGGAATAAGAGTTGGATGGATTTTAGGAGATAAAAATATTATTTCTAAATTAGAAAGTATTAAAAGATGCAAAAATATACATACTTCTTTTTTAGATCAAAGTATTTTATATGATTACCTTAGTAATGGTAGTTTTGAGAAATATGTAAAAAAAATAAGAAAATTTTATGGCGATAAATTTAATTTTGCTTCTGAATGTGTTAAAAAATATATCCCTAATGAATATATCCTTGGTGATGGTGGCTTACATATTTTTATAAAACTAAAAAACATAGACTCTAGAATATTATTATCTAAATGTTATGAAAAAGGAGTTATTTTTATGCCTGGAGATATATTTTACATTGATAATAAGGGATATGATACCTTAAGACTTGGTTTTTCAAGGTTATCTTTTGAAGATATCAAGAAAGGTATAAAAATAATTGGTGATACTATATTAGATTTAATTGAATAAATTTATAAACTACACTAATAATATTTATTAAATATTATTAGTGTAGTTTATTATTATGAGTTATAATATATATAGTTTTTAAGTATAGATACTACAACAATGTTAATATAAGAATTTAATGACTTATTTTCAAATATTTATATTAATATTTATCATATTTTTAGTTGAAGAGGTGATTTATTATAAAAAAATTAAGTTATTTATTAATTCTTGCATTGATTGCTACTGGTGGATTTTTCATAAATAAATCTAGATCTAATAAATCAAAGCTAGATACTTTAAATAAGGAACAAGAGAGTTTATATATAGAAACTGAAACAAATATATCTAATAAGGAATCGATTCAACAGACTAAACCTCTTTTTTCTTACTCTAATATTTCAGGTGATATAAAAAATAAAATGCTAGGCTTATCTATGCCCGAAAGTGAGCCTTTAAGTTTTGATAGTCTTAGTTATTTAACTTTGAGCTATTATGGCTTCGATAGTAATACTCATGTAGGAAATATGGTTGTTGACAAAAGAGTTGCATCTGAGGTTGTTGATATATTTAAAGAAGTATATGAGAAGAAATATCCTATTGATAAAATAAGATTAATAGATGAATATAATGCGGTTGATAACCTTTCTATGGTTGATAATAATAGTTCTTCTTTTTGTTATAGAACTATTGCTAATACTAGTGTTATTTCAAATCATGGAAAAGGACTTGCAATTGATATAAATCCTCTTCAAAACCCTCATGTAGTTGGAACTAGTGTTAACCCTGAAGAAGGTTATGTTTTTGCAGATAGATCTAATATTCAGATGGGGATGATAGTAGAAGATGATGATTTATATAATGCTTTTATAAAAAGAGGTTGGAGCTGGGGAGGTCATTGGAAAAATGCCGATTATCAACATTTCGAGAAAAAAATAGACTAAATAATTTAGAAATATAGGTGATATTATGAATTTAATGACTTTAGAAAATATATGTAAAAGTTATTCAGAAAAAACATTATTAAAAAACATTTCTCTTGGTATTAATGAAGGAGAAAAAATAGGTATTATAGGTATTAATGGTACAGGTAAATCAACGTTACTTAAAATCCTAGCTGGGGCTGAAATAGCTGATAGTGGTACCATCGTAAAAGCAAATAGAGTTAGAGTTGAATACCTTCCTCAAAATCCTGAATATGATGAAAGTTTTACGGTTTTAGAGCAAGTATTTAAAGGTACTTCTGAGGAAATGAAATTACTATTAGAATATCAAGAAACGCTAGATAAAATTAATAAAGATTTTAGTGATACTTTAAATACTAAATTAATTTCTTTACAAGAAAAAATTGATGCTCTTAATCTTTGGGATTTAGAAAGTGAAGCTAAAATGGTTTTAACAAAACTTGGCTTAACTGACTTTAATAAAAAGATTAAAGAATTATCTGGTGGTCAAAGAAAAAGAGTTTCACTTGCTTCAGCTCTTATTACACCTTGCGAGTTATTGATACTAGATGAGCCTACAAACCACTTAGATAATGATACTATTGATTACTTAGAAGAATATCTTAATAGTAGACGTGGTTCACTACTTATGATAACTCATGATAGATATTTCTTAGATAGAGTTTCTAATAGAATAATCGAGTTAGATAAAGGTAGACTATTTAGCTATGATGGTAACTATTCTGATTTCTTAGAAAAGAAAATGGAAAGATTAGCTCTTGAGTCTAGCATGGAAGAAAAGCGTCAAAACTTAATGAGAAAAGAACTTGCATGGGTAAGACGTGGTGCTAAAGCTCGTAGTACAAAGCAAAAGGCTAGACTTCAAAGATTTGACGAATTAACAAACCAAGATGATTTTAGTAATGATGAAAAAATGGATATATCAGTTGGTTCTACTAGACTAGGAAATAAAATTATAGAAATACATAATATTTCTAAATCTTTCGATGATAAAATTTTAATAGATAACTTAGAATACACACTCGCTCGTACAGATAGAATAGGTATAATTGGTAAAAATGGTATGGGTAAATCTACGCTTATAAATATATTAAACGGACAACTTTCTCCTGATAGTGGTCAAATAGAAATAGGTGAAACTGTTAAGATAGGATGCTTTAATCAAGATGATTCCCATATGCACTCTGAAATGAGAGCTATTGATTATGTAAAAGAAGGTAGTGACTATATCGAAACTTCTGATGGAACTAAAATATCAGCTTCTCAAATGTGTGAAAGATTTTTATTTGATTCTACTATGCAATATACTTTAATCGGTAAATTATCTGGTGGTGAAAGACGTAGATTACATTTATTAAGAATTCTTATGACTGCGCCTAACGTGCTCTTATTAGATGAACCTACCAATGATTTAGATATCGATACATTAAATAGACTTGAAGACTATTTAGATGAGTTTAGAGGCGTTGTTATAACAGTATCACATGATAGATATTTCTTAGATAGAATTTGTAATAAAATTTTTGCCTATGAAGGTGTTGGTAAAATCCATATCTATACTGGTAACTATAGTAATTACTTAATCTATAGAGAAATCCAAGGCATAGAATTTGAAGAAGCTCAAAATATAAAAGAAGAATCTTCTACTTCTAAAAAAGAAAAGCCTAAGAGTGAAAAAAAACTTAAATTTACTTACAATGAGCAAAGAGAATTTGATACTATAGATATTGATATTGAAAAACTCGAACAAAAAATAGAGAATCTTGAAGCTAGCACTTCTAACTTTGCTACTGACTTTGTAAAATTACAAGAAGTTCTTAATGAAAAAGCTGAGGCTGAACAAGAACTTGAACATAAATATGAGAGATGGGAATATTTAAATAATTTAGCTGATGAAATTACTAACTCTAAGAACTAAATATTTAATAACCACAATGCCTAATCTTTCAAAAATAACTACCACTTAATCAACCGATTAATTTGGTAGTTATTTTTATTAGCTCGAATTGTACTTAAATATTCTATAGTGTGAATAAATTTGAATATAACTGTATACTAGTTTTCTATATTATCAATTATCTCAAAACTATATATAATATGGTCAATTATTTCCTCATATATTGGTTCAAGGTATTTATCTACAATGACCCTAACGTCATATACCCCTAGTTTTCCTTTGGATATAAATATATAATTACAAGTTCCATCAATACCTTCTCCACATATAAGCTTTCCATCACAGTGTCCATTATTAAAATCAACAGATTCTATACATCCCATATTATTTGCAACTCTATCAAGGGATACGCATCCAGTCATATTCTCAGGTATCTCTATTAAAAATACTTGCATCTTTATATTAAAAATAACATCTCCATTAAAATTATCTATTGCTACAGCATCAAAGCAAGCTTTATTTTTAGATTCTAGCTCGATCCAATCTATTGGCATATCTATATTAAATCCTAAGTTACTATTTTTATTTTTAAACTTTGTGTCTACTTTTTTATTTAATTTCCCTTGTTCTTCATATCTCATTTCTCTTAAAAGAGAACCTGATTTTTTAAATCCATGCTTATATGATTCTAATAAATATTTTTTAGCTTTTTCATTATCTTGTTTTATCCCTAATCCTTCTTTCAATAATCTGCCCAATTCATATTGTGCTTGAGAATTATTATTTTGTGCACATTTTTCTAAATAAAATATAGCATCTTCATATTTTTCTTCTTCTAAGAAATCCATTCCTGTTTCAAAATCATTCAACATATTGCCCTGACTTTCTAATGCTTTTTTTATTATTTCTTTTTGGTATTCTATTTCCTTTTCTCTTTTTTGATTATTAAACATCTCTCTAAACATTTCATTAATAGCCATTAATCGTTCCCCCTATGTTAAACTTCTATGTCTTACTTTATCTTATTTTTTAAAACGAAAAAGTTGACTTTTTTTAAAATTATTTTATCATTATATAAATAAATCAATATTATAGCCAAACTTATTTTTTTATAAGATAATTTGAGTATAGTGTATCAATTTCATAGTGTAAGGCATAATATATATAGGACGGTATTTGACATTTGCAAATAACTTAGTCCTCCTAAAATGCTACTTTTAAAATTATTTAAGAGTAGCATTTTTTATTGCCTTAACTTTGACGTATTTAAATGTTAAATTTTACCTGTATTGTAAATAGGGGGGTGCTTTATGGTAAAAAAAAATAACTTACTAATAGTAATTATTAGCAAGTTATTATAATAAAAAGCTTCTGTAATATATTTATCAGAAGTTTTTATTATTTTAATAATCGTATTCCGTATAGCTTTCACATAAAACTACTCTTATTTTTTTATTGAACATATTTTTATATCCTAATAAGAATTCATTCAATTCTGAATCCATTAAACTTATTTTTTTATTGCTATAAAGCAAAACCTTTTCTTGGTCTATTACTATTTCAATATCATTAATATCATTTTTAATAGATGTAGTTATACAGCTTTTAGGTTGTATTTTATGTCCATATTTTTCATAAAATCCTGCACTCTTTTTAATTGATTCTATATTTTCATTAGCCATATTATCTATATTAATATTTCCAAACCCTGCAGTTGATGGGTCTATTCCAAAGTTTTTAAGTTGCTTTTCTACTTCTTCAGAATCCATTCCATATCTTTCCATAAATTTTTTTTGTATATTCATGAATTTTTCTTGGGATATATTGTTCTCTTGCATATAATCAAATATTTTCTTTGAGAATTCAACCATCGTTAAGCTTCCATCCATAACAGAAAAATATAAATTATATATATATTGTTCAAATTTATCTACATCAGAATCTTTGACTTTGTTTTTTAAATCATTAAAATTGATTATTCTATCATCAGACATATCTATTCCTCCTAGCTAAAGTTTTTCTTGTATATGATTATAACATATTTATCATAACTTACCTTGTAAATTTAATTATTTGACTACTAGCATCTATATTGCAATATGCACCTAAAGGCAACGTTAACATCGGCATACAATGCCCTGCTTGTAAATTATATATTGATGGCTTTTTAACTTTTTCTGAGATTTCTTTTAATAAATCAATTATTTCATTATCATCATCATTAGATTTTCTACAATCACTAAAATCTCCATATATTATTCCATTACAGTCAGTGAGTTTACCTGCATGGTATAAGTGCATAAGCAGCCTATCTAATTTATATACATATTCTCCTACTTCTTCAATAAACAGAATTTTATTTTTTGTATCTATTTCATACTTAGTTCCAAGTGTAGATACTATGAGAGATAAATTTCCTCCAACTAACATACCTTCTGCATTACCATGATATATTGTGTGTATTTTTTCTTTAGTTGGATTTTTTATGATTAGTTCTTCTTCAAAATTTAATGCATTTAGTAACGATATATAAGTAAATTCATCCCATTTAGGAGCTGTATAAGCCATTATTCCATGATATGTTGATAGATTACATTTTTGATTAAATACAATATGGAGTACTGTAATATCTGAAAATCCTATAAATATTTTAGGACTTTCAGATATTATTTTATAATTTATCTTATCTAATAACCTACTAGCTCCATAGCCTCCTCTTAAGCACATTATTGCATCTATATTTTTATCTAAAAACATTTTTTCTATGTCTTTAGCTCTAGTTTCATCATCTCCTGCTAAATATCCTTTATGTGTTAAATAGCAACTATCTCCTATCTTAACTTTATATCCATACTCTTCTATGGCGCTTTTTATCTGTTCAATATTTCCTTTTCTTAATGGCCCTGATGGTGCTATAACTCCTATTGTATCTCCTATATTTAGAGTTTTAGGTGTATTCATATTTATCCCCCTTAATGATTACTATCCTCTCTTGATATTTAATGCTCTATAACTTTCACTATTATTTATATATACTTTTACTGATATTTTTGATACTCTTACTAAGATTTTTTTATACATGCTAAAAGATGAGGATATAATTAAATATCCTCATCTTTAATACATTAAAACTTCTTCTATTTCATTAGTCATACAAACTGCATTTTGGAAAAAATCTTCTACATACACTACTCCTTCACTTATTCTTGAATATTCTGATGCAAAGGCAAGTATATGGCTTTCTATAGCCTCTTCTACACTACAGTTGCATTTACTACTTTCATTTTTATAAACTGAGTTTATGAAATCTTCTATAAGCTTTATATCTCCTTCTCCATAAAGATTTAAGCTTTTTCCCATATATACTATTTCATCTTCTTGTTGTGTAAACCTTTTAATATTTATTTCATTTTTTAAAAAACTTCCGTCAACTTCTCCATGGCTGAACATTAATTTTATTATTCTGTCACATTCTTTTGTAAATGCAGATAAATTAAATGTTGCAGTTATTCCATTTTCAAATTCTAATATACTGACCATATTATCTACAACGTTATTATCACATCTATACACACATCTTCCATAAGGTCCTTTTTCTAATATTTGCTCTAAATTTTCTTTAGTAGGATTAATATGTAATGCATTGTTTATATCTCTATCATTTTCTAAATATATTTTTTTAGCTGAATAAGGACATTCACTCTCCACACTACAAGCGAAACAGTTTTCTCCCATATTTTCTTTAAAGTGTGCATTGTTCATGTGTTTCAGATTACCAAACGAAGCTATTTTTTTACACTTACTTCCTGTTAGATGCATTAATATATCGAGATCATGACAACTCTTATTTAAAATTAAAGGGCTTGTGTCACTATCATTTCTCCAGTTACCCCTTGTATGACTATGTGCAAAATTCCAGTATCCTATATTTTCATTATGCTGAATGCTTATTAGTTCTCCTAGTTCTTCACTTTCTACTATTTCCTTTAGTTTATTGAAGAATTCAGTATGTCTCAATACACTACAAGTCATAAGTATTTTTTCACTATATTTTTCGCTTAAGTCTTTAAGCTTCACTAACCTATCAAGTGTATTTGCTATAGGATTTTCTAAAAGAACATGATATCCTTTTTCTAAAAGTAGATTAGTATGATCATAATGTCTATCATCATTACTAGCTATTATTACTGCATCTGCAATTTTTTCTCCTTCTAAAAATTCTTCTATACTTTCAAACACTTGATTTTCATGTATATTATACCTCTTAGCAAATAAATCTCTTCTTCCTTTTTTAGGCTCTACTACCGAAATTATTTTAGACCTTCTAGAATCTTCATATATATATGGTGCATATACATATGTTCCCCTTAAGCCTGCACCTATTATTGCTATTTTTACTATTCCCATATTAATTCTCCCCTTTACATATGCTTAGTATATATCTAACTTATATATTTTACTTGTTATATAATTATAATCTTGCAACATTTCTTCTAGGCTATTTTCATAGTCTCTTCTATTTATATTTACAAACTCTAAAAGCTCATCATAATTAGTAGATACTATTTCTACAATTGATTTATCTATATAGTTAGAATCTACCATATCATAAAGTATTTCTAGAACTTTATCTTTTGAAAAAGATTTCTTATAATATCTTTTTTCTGTTAACGCACAAAATATATCACTTACACTTATTATTCTATCTCCTATGCTTAAATCCTTTGCATTTAAACCCTTACTATAGCCACTACCATCTAGCTTTTCATGATGATTGCAAGCTAAGCTTATTAGCTCTTCCTCTATACATGCATCTTCTAATATTTCTCTTGAATAACATACATGTTGTTTCATTATTTCAAATTCTTCTTTTGTTAATTTATCTTTCTTTTCAAGTATATGCTTTGGTGTACATACTTTCCCTAAATCATGTAAATATGCACCTATTTCTATTTTTTCTTTATACGCATGACTTAAATCCATTTTACTGCATATTCGATTAGTCATACATGATACACTAACAGTGTGAAGAGATGTTTCAAAGCTAAAAAAATCTATTGATAAAGGTATAAATAATAAATACTCTTTGATTAATTCGATATCAAGTTCTACACCTTGCATTATTTCCCATATATATTTTTCATATTTTCCACTTATAATTTTTTTTATTAATCCTTTATTTTTTATCAAATCATGTAATATCTCCATATGATTTTGATTAAATGAACTGTTGTCCATGTTATATATAAATTCAGTTATTTTTTCTTCATTATATTTTAATAAGTTACAAAACATTGACACTCTATCCCCTAAGCCTATTAAAAAAGCTTCCTGCGGTATTTCTATTTCTGATATATACTTATCTTTATCTTTATAAGAATGATGATGATATAAAACTGACGGTGCCATGTGCTTAAAAATCTTACTTTTATTTAAAATAGCATATCCATAAATACAATGTTTTCCCGTATCTACTACTTCAAATTGTTTAATATTATTCAATTCCTCTGTTTTATACGCACCTATATCATGCATAAATGATGCCATTGCAAGGTAATATATTTCTTGTTTGTTATAAGCCAATTCATTAGCTATCATACATACAATATAAGCTGTTTCTATACCATGATTAACTATGTCTTTATCTATATTTTTTAATATTGCTTGTTTTATTCTAAATAACTCTAATACATTAATTCTCCGCATAATAAATTCATTTTGCTCCTCTTTAAATATTTATTTCTCATATTTCAGACAATTCGGTTTTAAATCTTAATAATCAAATAAATGGCTAAAAATAGGTATCTATGTTACATACCAGACTATATTTAAATCAGTTTTTCACTCGCTAAGCATAGTTTTCATGTTAAAATTCACACCTATTTTATATGTCAAAAATAAATATTTAGTTTTCAAATTTAATCAAGCGAAATATGAGGTTTAAATTACTTTCATGATATTATAAATCGTTAATAATTACTCCAATTCAAGCCAAAATAAAATCATAAAATAAATTTTCACTACACAATTATCTAACGTCTATATTTCATTTCAGTAATCTATAATCTACATTATACACTTTTTCCAATGATATTCTATATTTTAACTCATATTTATCTTAAGATAAACCTACACTACTTTTAATTTTAAAAGTTATGTCAGGTATCTCATATAAGGTTAATAGATATTTTGACAAAGTTTTTAGATTCCACAGGACAATCGAGTCCTTTTTAATACAAATAAAGTTTAAGTATCTAATTGTTATAAATAGCTACTTAAACTTATTGTATTATACTTTTGTATATATTGATTTATCTTTAAATTTCTTTTCATCTATAAAATTTATAATTATTATTTTAATAATATATATAGATTGTTTTATGTATATGTATTACAATTTATATTGTCAAAATTTATTGGAGGTTTTTATAATGGAAATAAAAAGATTTGAAGGTACTGGAAGAATGAGCAGAGCAGTGGTTCACAATAATACGGTTTATTTATGTGGACAAACCCATGCTGAAGGAGATATAAAAGATCAGACGGCTGCTGTTTTAGCTAAAATAGAAGATTTATTAAATAAATATGATTCTGATAAAAGACATATTTTATCTGTTACAATATATGTAAAAGATATGAATGATTTTGCAGATATGAACTCTGTATGGGATGCATGGATTGAAGATGGTTTCGAGCCAGCTAGAGCTTGTGTTGAGGCAAATATGGCAAGAGAATGCTTACTTGTTGAAATGAGTGTTGTAGCTGCTGTTAAAAAATAATTAGTAATTTATATGAGTTTAATAATTAAATTTTATAAATAAAAATGGGATTGTATGAAATCCCATTTTTACACTGCTATATATTTCAAAATCTTACCTCTTACTTTTCTTATATTTATTATATTTTTATATATACTTTTTATCTTTAATTCTTGTTCTTTTAATAACCTATGAGCTTCATATATATCTATTAACTCAAATTTTATAATATCATTAGGCTTAGCTTGAGCCAATTTATATAAATCTACACTTATTACGTTTCCTATTTTAGTGTACCCTCCACTAGTTTGTCTATCGGCTAACATTATTATAGGTTTTCCATGTCCTGGTACTTGTATTGCTCCACAAGATATTCCATCTGATATTATGTCAGCACTTTTTATATGTTTTATACTTTCACCTTCTAATCTACATCCCATTCTGTCTATTTCATTTGTAACTTTATATTCATTATCTAAAAACTTATTTATTTCACTGTCACTAAAACAATCGAATTGAGGTCCCTTAACTATTCTAAGAACTATAGTAGCATCATATTTAGGTATATACTCCTCATCAACCTTTTTATTAATAGTAAAATCTCTTTCTTCAAAGAAAGTACTTATATAATCATCCTTTTTAAGTGCTCTTCCTTCAAATCCTCCAATTTTACCTCTTGTGTATGTTGACTTGCTTCCCATTACAATTGGTACATCTATTCCTCCAGCAATTGATATATATGCTCTTACCCCTGATTTTGCTCCTTTGAAAGATAATATGTCTCCAGGATTTATTTCATAAGACCTCCATATATCAATTTTTTTACCATTTAAATTAGCTCCTAAGTCTGCTCCTGTAATTGCTATTTGAGTATATTTATCAAACTTAATCGTAGGACCAATCATTAAAACTTCTAAAGAAGCTTCATTTTCATCATTACCTACTAATATATTTCCTACTCTATGAGCATATTCGTCCATTGCGCCACATCCAGATACTCCATATTGACCGTATCCTACCCTTCCTCTATCTTGTATTAGAGTTTGGAAACCACCTAATTCAACTTTAAATCCCATATTTTTCACCCTTTTGATTAAAATTCATATTTTTTTCTATTTTTATAAATTCATCTAAAGTTATAGGAACAAATTTTATAAAGTCTCCTGCTGTAAGTAAAATTTGTTGTTCTCTATTTTCATCATATAATTTTATTGGAGTTCTGCCTATTATTTGCCACCCTCCAGGGCTATCTATCGGATATACACCAGTTTGAGCCCCTGCTATACCTACACTACCTGCGTGTATCTTAGTTCTTGGTACTTGAAGTCGTGGTGTTGCTATTCTTTCATCCATACCACCTAAGTAAGGAAATCCTGGCGTAAAACCTAACATATATATTAAATACTCTTTACTTGTGTGTATTTGAATTACCTCGTCTACAGTTAAATTATTATGATTTGCTACAGTTTCTATATCTATTCCAAGCTGATTATTATAACATACTGGAATCTCATGAATCTTAGGTTCTTTAATTTTTATTTCTTCCATTTTTTGTTCTAATTCCTTTACTTTATTAATTAAATCATCATACTCTATATTTAGTGGGTTATAGTTTATCATTAAAGACCTATATGTTGGTACCATTTCTGTAACTACATTTTTAAGGCTTGATTTTTCTATAACTTTCATTAATGATATTACTTTTTTATTAATGCCTTCATTTATTTCATTTCCAAATTCTACAACTATACTTTTATCGCCACCTAAAAAATACTTAGTTTCCATTATCTCTCCTCTTTCTTTAAATAAATATAGTTACTAAGTCTTGCAGTGACATAACTCCAGCATATGTAGATATTAAGACTACAACAATACCAAATATTAAAAGCCATGTAGGATGATTATACTCTCCTACTATATCCTTTCTTTTTGAAGCTATAAGCATTATTCCTAATGTTATAGGAAGAATAAGCCCATTTAGTGAGCCTGCTATAACAAGTAGCGTTGCTGGCTTTCCTATAAACGCCATTATAACTGTTGATATAGCTATAAAGCCTATTATGAAATATTTCTCATTTTTTTCTATAAACGAATTTGGCGTCTTTAAGAAAGATACTGATGTATAGGCTGCTCCTATTACTGATGTTATTGAGGCTGCCCATAATACTAATCCAAAGAATTTGTATCCTATTTGACCTAAACTATATTTAAATGCTGATGCTGATGGATTTGCTGGATCTAGTTGTAATCCTTTTGATACTACTGCAAGTATTGCTAAGAATAAAAGTACTCTCATCATAGTTGCTACTAAGATTCCTAAAAGAGATGATTTAGTTATTTGATTTATATTATCCTTACCTGTTATACCTGCATCTATTAATCTATGACCTCCTGCAAAAGTTATATATCCTCCAACACTTCCACCTAAAAGAGTTATTATTGGGAATATTAAATTCTTTGGATTTTCAGGATTTACTACTCTATAAACTGCTTCTTGTACTGGAGGTTGATTAAATATTGCAACATAACCAACTATTATTATCATACCTAATGCTAAAAACTTTGTTATCTTATCTATAAGCGAATTGGAATTTTTTGACATAAATACAAAAATAGCTATAAGCCCACTTAATATAGTACCCACCACCACATCTAGATTAAACATTACATTTATTCCAAGTGCTGCTCCACCAACATTACCTATATTAAAAGTCAACCCCCCTAAAACTACTAAAAATGCAACAAAATAACCTAGACCAGGTATTATTTTATTTGCTATTTCTTGACCTCTAAGACCTGATACACCAATTACTCTCCATACATTTACTTGAGCTCCTACAAATAAAATTGTAGTTATAGCTATTACAAATGAAAAACTCGCCCCAAAATTTTGAGTAAATTGAGCCGTTTGAGTTAAAAATCCTGGTCCTATGGCAGAAGTAGCCATTATAAATGCGGCCCCTAATAAAGCACCTATATTTTTAGACTTTTCACTATCATTATTTTTTATTTTATTAGCATTTTTTACATCCATTTTATATCATCCTCCTATTTTTTCAATACCTCTTCTATACAACATATATTTATATTTTCATCTTCTAATCTTTTTCTAATTTGTTTTACAAATTCTAAAGCACTAGGATTATCTCCATGGACACATATAGAATCTGCTTGTATTTTTATTTGTTTACCATCTATACTCTCAACTACTTTATCTTTTACCATCCTTACCACTCTATTTATAACTAAATCAGTATCATGTATTACTGAACCAGTTATATTTCTTGGTACTAAAAAACCATCTTTATCATATGCCCTATCTGCAAAAACCTCACTTGCATATCTTAATCCAATTAGTTTTGCGCATTCTATCATCTTACTGTTATATAAACCTAATAATATAATATCTTTATGTATTTCATATATAGCCTCACAAATGCCCATTGCCAAATTTTCATCTCTTGCAGCCATATTATATAAAGCACCATGAGGCTTAACATGAGATACTTTATCTCCACAAGCTATTGCAAATCCCATTAGTGCTCCTAGTTGATATTTTGTATAATCTTTAGCTTCTTGTTTAGTTATCTTCATTTCTCTTCTTCCAAATCCAATTAAATCTAATAATCCTGGATGCGCTCCTATCTTTACATTATTTAATTTACATAAATCTACTACCTTAGCCATATTCAATGGATCTCCTGCATGAAATCCACATGCTATATTTGCAGATGATATATACTTAAGTATTTGTTCATCCATACCAATCTTATATGCTCCAAAACTTTCTCCTAAATCACTGTTTATATCCACCTTATACAAAGTATCGTCTCCCTCATCATCTTCAATTTGCATGATTTTATTTTTTTTTTTCATTATTTTTTTATACTCATCAGTCTTAATCTTGCATTTATTACTTAAATAGTAGCATTTAATTTTTATTTTTGCAAGTTATTTTTTTCAACTTTCATTTTTATCATTTTTGCTTTTCCTCAATATTTTTATGAAAATCAACTTTTCATCTAATAATTAGCTATATAAATTAGAATAGTCTATTAGTTTTACCACTTGTTTACAAATCAAAAGAAATATAATCTACTAATATGTAAAAAAGAGGTGTTTTTTAACACCTCTTTCATGATAATTTATCTTATTTAGATATAATACTATAACTATATTTTGTCTAAAATATGGTTATAGTATAAATCCTAATTGTAGGTACATCTGAGTAAGTTTCTCCTAAGCTTTTTTATGGTCTCAGCTTATTTATTGATTAAAAACAAATAAGTTTATCCTATAAATTATATTTATTGAGTTTTTATCACTACATTTATTTTCTTTTTTACAATTCTATGATAAAATAATTAATATATTTCACTTTGCTTGAATATAAATTTTAATAGCAAACTTGTACATAATATAAATGTAGTAAATTTTTAGTTTCAAGCATTACATCGTTATTATAACTAAACATTTATTGGACTAGGAGGATTAACATGGGCTTTAAAGACAAATTCGCAGAATCATTCGCTAGGTCAAAAACAATGACTGGCTCTGAAAAAAAAGCTAATGAAATAATGGGTAAATTACTTATGAAAAAAGCTATTATTCCTATTATTTTAATGGTTATCGTGTTAATAGGTGGAATTGCAGCTGGTATAAACTCTTGGATTCTATTTGGAGTTAACTTACTAATAGCTGTTGGTACTTATTTCTATATAAAGAAATCTGGAGATAAATACCAAAACTTCAAGCCTTATGTTGGTAATTTAATTAGCTTAGAGAAAAAGGGTAAAAATGAATATGTTGCTATAATAAAACAAGGAAAGATGCCTATAAAGTTAGAAATTAACTATGGTGGAGAAGACCTTGTAAACATCAAGAGAAATCAATTAGTTCAAATAAGCTACAATCCAGATGCTAAAATAGCAATATTAGTTACAAAATAATACAAAAATGCTTCTACTTTAATAGTAGAAGCATTTTTTGTATTATTTTGTATAAGCATACTCTTTGTAAATTCTTAATGCTTTTGCTAATTGATCCGGGCAAGAGGTACCTCTATTCTTACATGGTATATCCTCAAGAGTTTCTATTATTTCATCTATGTCTTTTCCTTCAACTAAATGTTTTATTCCTATTGCGTTACCTGTGCATCCCCCTTCAAATATTACATCCTTTAATATGTTTTCTTCTATATCCATAACTATACATTTTGAACATACTCCTTTTGTATAATATCTATACATAAAATCGCCTCCATTTTATAGTAGTTTTTAATTGTGATAAAAACTTTTCAATATATTAATATATATATTAATTATTTTTATAATCTTTCATATATTTTTATAATATATAGATAATAATTATAGTATTTAAACTATTTATATGATTTAATTTATTTATAGATTACCTTTGCTATCTATGATATTTAACTTTCTAGAAAGGATGTGCGTTATGAGTAATACTAAGTTTATTGATGATTTTTTTAAATTTTTAACATTATTATTTTGGCCAATAGTTTGGTACAACTATGTTGTAATTCCTAAAATAGAAACGGAAATTTTTATGTTTACAATATTTACTTTATTATCTATCATTTATATTTTTTTACTTTTATATAATTTTAAGCAATTTGATAAGATAGTTGTTTTATATAAAGTAAGTACTTTGGTTACTTTTATAGTTTTCTTGTGTAGCTACTTATTATTTTCCAAAAACATAATATTATTATTTGTAAAGCTTATGTTCATATTTGTTTATTTTTATATTTCATATATTAAAAACTTTAAATATAAAATGAATGAGGGCGTTGTGGGAATTTTATCCGCTTTGATGCTCATTACTATAACTTTTTCATATTAATACATATTTAATATAATACTTGGAAATATTAGACATATGAGTACTTTTCTGATATTATTTATTTTAGAAGGTAATATTATCAATTAAATATAAATACAAAGGAGTTAACTATTATGGAAAAAAAGGTTTTAGTTACAGTTGGAGAAAAAGAAATAACTAATTATGATATTGAAAGTGCATTACAAAGTTTAGATCCATATCAAGCTATGCATTTCAATACTGAAGAAGGAAAAAAACAATTATTAGAAGATTTAGTAAATCAAGAATTATTCTATATTGAGGCTAAAGAAACTGAATTACATAATAATGAAGATTTCAAATCAGAAATGAAAAAAATCGAAGAAAATATGTTAAAACAATATGCTATAAATAAAGTTATATCTAGCATTACATTAACTGAAGAGGAAAAGAAAGCCTTCTTCGATGCTAATAAAAGCAAATTCAATAAATCAGAAAGTGCTTCTGCTAAACATATATTAGTAGAAACTGAAGAAAAAGCTTCTGATTTACTTAATAAAATAAATGCCGGTGAAATATCTTTTGAGGATGCAGCAGCTGAGCACTCTACTTGCCCATCTAAAGATGCTGGTGGAAATTTAGGTTCTTTCCCTAGAGGACAAATGGTTCCTGAATTTGAAGAGGCTGTATTCAACATGAAACAAGGTGAAGTAACAGGACCTGTTGAAACTCAATTTGGATATCACTTAATAAAATTAGAAGATTTACAAGCTGGTGGAGAATCTGAATATGAAGAAGTTAAAAGTGAAATAGAAAAAACTTTAATGTACCAAAAACAAAGTGAAGTTTACTCTAATAAATTAAATGATCTTAAGTCTAAGTACCAAAGTAATGTTAAATTTAACGACTAATATATAATTAAAAAGCCTAGCTAATTTAGCTAGGCTTTTATAATTACTTAATTTTATGTTCTTAATTTATTGTAGCAATATTCTATTATATCTCTTCTTTTAATTATCCCTATAAATGTTTTTTGGTCATCAATTACTGGAACGAAATTTTGATTCATAGACTTAGATATCAGATCTTCTATATTTGCATTAACAGAAACTGGTGAGTTGTCCATTCTTCTTTTTATATTCATTATTGGAACATCTTCTACTGATTTTAAATCTAAGGAAAAGTCATTTTTTAATGTCCACAGTAAATCTCCCTCAGTTATAGTCCCAACATATTTTCCTTCATCATCGATTATAGGAATAGCTGAATATCTATGATGCTCCATCTTTTCTAAAGCTTGCCTCATAGTGTAGTCTTCATATATATATGCAACTTCACTCTTAGGTGTTAGAAAAAATAATATGTTCACTATACTACACCTCCAAATACTTGTCTAAATATTACTCCATCTCTTTATCAAAGTAGTATATTTAATTTTTACTCTTTATTATTAATTTTAACATATTTACATATTTTTTAAAATTTAAATATATATTTATATGATATTTTTTTATATAAAACTATTTTTTGAGGCATAAAAACAATATTTTTTTATAAATGAGTTAAAGTATTGACATACAAAAAGCCGCTTAAAAAGCGGCTATGTTTCACATATTACTAGAATTACTAATATATATGAACTTTTGATTATAGTCTAACTACATTAGCAGCTTGAGGACCTTTAGCTCCTTCAACTACATCAAATTGAACGCTTTGTCCTTCTTCTAAAGACTTGTATCCATCACCAGTTATAGCTGAGAAATGTACAAAAACATCTCCTTCGCCTTCTATAGATATAAATCCAAATCCTTTTTCATTGTTAAACCACTTAACTACACCAGTTTTCATTGATAAATCCCCCTAAAAAAACAAATTATTTAGCTACAATTCATTGTAACCTTATTACTATTTTATCATATTTTACTAATATTGTAAAATTTTATAAACTTTAAACTTATAGTAAAATTATGATTTTTATTAATACTTTTTTAGTCTAAAACTAGTAATGTACTTGTATTAGATGAAATCTTATCTTTTTATCGCTCCATCCTAAATCCCAAGGAACAAGCAATCTATCAGTATTATGACATGTTACTAATGGATAGCCTTTAGAGTCTAATCCTGTGACTGTAGATACATGTGTTATTCTTCCACCTTTTTCGTACGCTACAAAGTCTCCTGGTCTTAAATTATATGCTTCTTTATATACATCTTGATAAGAACCTTTTGCTATCAGGCTGCCTCTTCCACTATAGATTATATAGTTTTTGAAAGCTTGTGCATTTACCCATGCTTTTGTACCTTCCTTATCACAATAATTCCATGTATCATTTTTCTTAAATCTTCCACTCTCAAACATTATTTGAGATGCAAAATTAGCACAATCTCCTCCATCAGGATTATAATCTTTATAATTTGAATTAAACTTTAATCCATACTCTTCATTAGATGCACCCCCACAATACTGATGAGCATAGTTTACTGCTTTAATTCGTTCTGGTGTTAATTCTAATCTTACAGGCTGTTGTTCTAATATATGGTTCCTTATATCTTCAGATTTAATATTTTCTAAATTTAAAGAATCAGCAAATGGATCAGTGTACCATTCTTTAGTTATAATATACTGATTATCTCTAATCCTTACATTTAAATAGTGATATGTTCCTATTCTAAACATATTTATTATATCTTTTTGATTTTCATATGAGTATTTATATTCAGTTGATACTGTGCATATAATTCCGTATAAATCATCTTCTTTTTCTTTTATTTTCTTTACTTTTACTTTTGTTTTTATATCATTAAATTTAACACCTTGCTTATTTGACCAGTTTTCTAGATATTTCATCTTTTTAACTTCGTGCTCATATGCCCAAAGTCCAAATTTTTTATCTACTTCATATAGTTCTTTAAGCATATCATCATTTTTTTCCAACAAAGCTTTATTTCTATAATCAAATAAGCTCTCCAGAAGCAGTTTATATTGACCATTTACTTCTTCTTTATCTATTATACTCGCTTCTATTAATCCTTCTTTCACTTGAATTTTATCTTGTTCGGTATATGCGTATAATCCTATAGATAAAGTTAAAGCTAGTGATATAATCATGCTTTTAATGTACTTATTTTTTATTCTAAGTCCTTTCAAAATTGCACCTCCTAATAAAGAGCACATACTGTCATAATAATTTTAAATATTTATATATGAATAGTAGTTTATTATTTTGTATTATTATATCCAAATAACAAATAAATAATTTTACTTATTTTATCTAGTAATGAATTGTTGTAATACATTATTATTTTTATTTTTTTTATTCTATTCACTATTTTTTTACTATTTTTAGTAGTAATATAATTATATGATTTATCATTTTAATGATATCTATTCTTAAGAATTCATTGTTTTAATGTTTAACAATGAAAAATACAACTTTAATTTTTAAATTTATATATGGAGGTGCTATTATATTGAAGAAAATAGCTGCAATAAATGATTTATCCGGTATTGGGAGATGTTCTTTGACAGTTGCTATTCCTATACTTTCAGCATTAAAAGTTCAGTGTTGTCCTTTTCCGACTGCTATACTATCAAGTCAAACAGGATACCCAGAATATACATTCGTGGATTTTACTAACCATATGAGTGACTATTCTAGAGTTTGGAAAAACCTTAGCATAAATTTTGATTGTATATACAGCGGCTTTCTAGGGTCAAAAAATCAAATAGATATAGTTTGTGATTTTATACATAAAAATTCGAATGCATTGGTAGTTATAGATCCAGTTATGGGAGATAACGGATCTATGTATCCTATTTTTGATACAGATATGTGCCTTAAAATAAAAGAACTCGTTAAGCTTTCAAATCTTACTACTCCAAATTTGACAGAGGCTTGCTTTTTAACTAATAGAGATTATAAGGTAGATGAATTTAGTGAAAGTGAACTTATAGATATTGTTAAGGAAGTGTCTTCTCTAGGACCTAGTAAAGTGGTCATTACGGGTATAATAAGAGATGAAAATATATTAAACTTGGGTTATGATAGAGATATAGATAAATTCTTTTTTACTTCTGTTAAATATAATGATTGTTCTTATAGTGGGACGGGAGATATATTCACTTCTATACTTTGTGGGCTTTTAAATAAAGGATATGATTTAGAATTTTCTGTTACAGAAGCTACCAGCTTCATTTATAAAACTGTAAATTATACATCTAAGTTTAATACAGACAGAAATGATGGGGTTATGTTTGAACAGTTTTTAAATGACTTAACTTCCCTTTAATACTATAAATAAGGAGACCTAACTAACATTAGAGGCCTCCTTTTCCACGATGTCATTTCTTATTTGTCAATTTCATACCTTATATACTATTAACTATACTTTAGATTTGCTACACTTTTAGTATTACTTTTTTTTATAAATATTAATATTTAGTCTATATTATAAACTCATTATATAAAATATACTATAGCGATTTTATATAAGGGAGGATATTATATGGATATAAATCAAAAAGCTAGAGAGTTTGCTGATTACGTTAAAAATACAAGTGAATTCAAAATTATGAATAAAAGTAAGATGGATTTAGAAAAAAATAGAACTTTGAAAAAGCAACTTGATAGTTACATTAATAAAAAAAATACAATTTATTCAAATTATAAAATTGAAGATGCTTCTAAAAAGATTAGTCAACTAAATAGAGATTATCATGATTTTTTTAACTTACCTCTAGTTTCAAATTATATGCAAGCTACAAAACAATTTAATTCTATGATGGAAAATCTATATAAATCAATTGAAAAAGAATTATTAAAATAAGCATATAATGAATATCAAATCTAAATTTCTATAAAAAAAAGAATGCTTTAAAGCATTCTTTTTTTTATACTAATCAAAATCTCTTGGCTGAGCCATCATATTTTGCATCATATTTTGCATCATCATATAATAGTTCATCCACATATCATTCATGTCTGGATATTGGTTTATATATGGATTCATATAAGGCATATCTAAACTTGGATATTGTTCTGCAAATCCACCCATGTATTGCATACTACACATATCATACATAGGACTTACATAAGTTGTACATCCATTATCCATATACATATCATCCTTTTCATAACATGTATTGTAAGATTTTTGTTTATATTCTGATTTACAATTTTTTTTCTTTGGAGCATAGTAATCATACATAGGACTTACATAAGCTGTACATCCATTATCCATATATATATCATCCTGTTCAATATATATTATTTCATCCTCTTCATAACATGTATTATAAGATTTTGGTTTACATTCTGGTTTACAATACTTTTGCTTTGGAGCATAGCAATCATACTTATTTTTTTCCTGCTTACATCCACATTCTTTTTCTTTTTCTTTTCCACATTCAACGTACTTCGATGACTCTAATCCACACTTAGGTTTGTTTTCACATTGATCTAATTTGTGACTACATTTTAGCATCATATCTTCACATTTTTTTGATTTCATTTCATACTCTTTTATCTTTTCCCCTGCTATCTTATAACATTCTAATGCTTTTTCATCACATTTTAATGCTTGATTATATAAACCTTTTGCCAGATCATTGTGCTCTTGAGCTTTTTGGTATAAACACTTAGCTTTTTCACAATTACGTTCTGCTTCACTTTCTATCTTTTCAGCTTCTTTATATAAGCATTTAGCTTGTTCTAAAAGTTTTTGAGATTTTTCCATTAGCTCTTTAGCTTTACACTCAGCTGCTTTAGATTCTTTTTCATCACGATGAGCATTTTTCATTAAATTTTTAGCTTTTGATGATAATATTTTTGATGCTTCTTCACATTCTTTAGCTTGTTCATATGCTTCTGTAGCCTTACATTCAGATGCTAAAGCTTTTTCAAATAACTCTTCTGCTTGCTTAGCTATTTTAGCACACTTATCTACAGAAGTTATTTCATAATCGTCACAAGGACACTCTACATACTCCTTAACTGGCTTTTTACATGTGCTACTTGGTTTACACGAATTATTTAGTTTACATGGTTTACATGGTTTACATGTATTTACTTGTTCACTACATATATTACAATCTTCATATTTGGATATAGTTGAACATACTTGTTTCTTTTTTTTTCTCATAATATGTCAAAACCCCTTTGCTGTAAATTAACCCCCATAAGAAAAAACTTATGTTGTCTAATATAATTATATGATTGTCTTTCAATGTGGTTACTAATTATTTAGGGTTGATGTATTTTAAGTAAATTGATATATGTTTTTTGTTTGCATATTTAAATATTATTTTTTATTATTACTCTTTGATATCATATTTTTCTATTATTTGCACATCATATGTACAAGAATTACAAATTCAATTCTATTAATTTCTTGATTGGAGTGATTTTATGACTTTAAATGAATTTGACAATATCAATGAAGATGAATTCTGTGATTGTAGTGATAATTACAATGATTTTTCAAAGGATTTAAAAAAATTCACTGGAAATAATCCAATGTTAGCTACAGGTATAATTGCAGGCTCTACTTTAGCTACTGCAAGTATTATCAGCCCAACAATTAGAAAAATTACAGTCCCAACTTGTAAGTTTGTTGCTAAGCAACAATTAAAATTTCTTGCTGGCATAGGAGTACTATCTATTGCTACTTATATAGCTAATCAATCTGGTAATATGGATGATTCTACTGTATAGTATAAAAACGGGCTTATCTTTAGCACTAATAAGGTGATTTATAAGCTTAATTTAAAAAAGCAGTATTAGAAACAAAATAGTTTCTAATACTGCTTTTAATCTAATTGTATCAATTCATTTTCATAATATAATTGAACCTTTTCTATCCATTCACCTTTATATTCTTCTTGGATTATGTTTTTTATTATAGTGTTTATAGTATATTCTTTTGTATATTCATTTAAATAATCATCTTTCCATGAAACCGTAGCATTATCTGAGTCTTTAGGTTCTATTAACTCTACCTTCGCAGTGTTCTTACCATAAACTGTAATTTTCATTGGTAACCCGTTGAAACACTCACTAGAGATTGCACTTATTATCTTTTCTATCTTTTCTTGAAGAGAACTGCCTTCTTTAATCTCTAAATATTTAATATCATTTCTATCTTTAGACACTATATTAATAGGTATTTTTATAGTATTTGATGTTTTTTGTGAGTTCGTTGAATTTTTTATTGTAATTTGTTCTTTTTGTAAATATATTTCATCGTTATTATTGACTATTGAAGATGGCTTAACATCTATAATACTATCTTGATTTAAGTTATCATTTGTACATGCTATAGTTAATAAAATAGTAGCAATTAAAAATAAACTTACTGCTAATTTATTCATAAGTATACCTCTTCTTTTATTTTTTAGTTCTTAATATTATATCACAGTATACTTAATATTTTTACTATTTTTCTACTTTTTTTTTATATTGCAATATTTTTAAAATCATTTTATAAATTTAATCTAATTTATATTTATACATTATGTTTTTACATTTACTTTATATTCTTTTTTTAATTCATTTAAATTTTCATTTACTTCCCTTATATCATTCTTTTTTAAATTGAGTATTCATCCTACGCCTCCTTTCCATAAAACATATTATTATTTTTTACACAACAGTGTATTTAACTTATTCATGAGTTATCAATACAGTACTTTGTTTAACATAATAGTTCATTTTCATAAATAAAAAGCTCTATTAAAATAATTATTATTTTAATAGAGCTTTTTATTTATATTTTATCTTAATTAGTTATATAGGCTATTATTAATTTTATGGTTTCTACAATTGATTTAATATGAGTTCTTTCATATCCATGTGATGCAAATACTCCTGGACCAATCAGTGCAAATTTAGCATCCATTCCAGACTTTAATGCAGCAGTAGCATCTGATCCATAATTAGGGTATATGTCTAATTTATAATTTATATTATTTTGCTTACATATGTCTACTAGTTTATTGATGAATTCATGATCATATGGGCCATTTGAATCCTTTGTACATATACATACATCATATTCTGTGGAGTTTTGTCCTTCTCCTGGGCATCCCATATCTACTGCAATAAATTCAGATGTATTTTGTGGTATAAATGCTGACGATCCATGTCCTACTTCTTCGTAATTACTAAAGAAAAAGTTTATAGTATTATTAGGCTGTATATTATTTAAATTCATATACTGTATTGTATATAATATAGCTGCTACTGATGCTTTATCATCTAAGTATCTAGATTTTATAAATCCTGATTTAGTTATTTTAGTTCTCGTATCAAATGATATAATATCTCCAACTTCAATTCCTAAATTATATACACCTTCTTTTGTAAAAACTTCTTCATCTATTATAACTTCATAATTTTTACAATCTCTTGGTAACTCTCTAGCTTCATTTCCATGTATATGAATAGATGGTCTTATCGTTTGTAATGTTGCCTCATATTTATTTCCTGATCTAGTGTGTATTAAACAATTTTCACCTTCTATGGAATTCATCATATATCCTCCAATTTGTGATATACATATCCTTCCATTTGGCTTTATTTCTGTAACTATTGCCCCTAGTGTATCTATATGAGATGAGAAAGTGATTTCTTTTTCTACATTTTTTCCTTGTATCGTTGCAACTATTATTCCTTTATTTGAAATCTTATAATCGATATTCATTTCTTCAAGTTCTCTTTTTATATAATTTGAGATTTCATTTGTATATCCTGTAGGGCTTGGAATAAATAAAAGTTCTTCTAAATATTTTTCTATTATTTTCACATTATGCATCTTAATCTCTCCTATTTATAATTTTATATAATTTATACTCAGATTAACCGTATATATATCCTCTATAGAAATAGTACATTACAGAGTAAATAGATATTATAATAACTATTCTTTGTATATAGGATACTAAAAATTCTTTTTTAGTTATATTAATCTCTGTACTTTTTATGTATAATATATTACTACTAATTGATGAGCAACTTAAAATTGCTATTATTCCAATTAAAAATTTAGTTGTATACTGAATATGTCTATTAACACTATCTATACCTATAATACGATTATAAAATAAATTCACACTAAATAGGCTAAATTCATTTTTATCTGAAATTTTAAATATTTCTATTATAGGATAAAATATGTATTTAAATATTTCTACTATCAGTTCACTATTTAATATTATATTTCCTAAATATAGAATCATAACTAGTTCTGGAATTAAATTCATAATTATAGCAAAAGCTTCTTCTAAGTTATCAATAACTGTTCTAAATATATTTTTATTATTTTTATTTTGAATATATTTTTTTATAGCTTTTCGTAACTTGTCTTTTTTATGTAATGTTTCTTTATAGCTTGTTTTTATATAATACGATTTCTTCTTTTTATTTAGAGGATAAATTCTACATAAAATCATATTACTTATTATTAATATCAATGTAGATATAATAATTAAATTCATATTATCTATGTTCAATTCTTTAGATATATAATTAATCATAGGAAATGATAGTATAGAAAAGTTTAATATAATTATGCAAGCTTCATTATATTTTATTTTACCTGATTTATATAATTTATTTGTCATAAACATTCCACAAAAACAATCAGTACAAAGATATATAAGTATATTGACCAAAGTTTTCCCACTTAATTCAAAGTTTTTTTTCATTGTTTTATGGAAATATGATTCTACTATATCTAAAAATCCATAATCTAGTAAAAATGTAATAAATATTGCGCTTAACGGAAATACTGTAGCTATATTTAGAACTAACTCATCCATTAATAATAATATATTTTCATCTAAAAATATCATTGTATTTTTTCCATAAAATATATTTACTATTATTAGTATACTAAATAACCTAATATATATATATATTTTGTTACTATTTATTTTCTTCTCTTTATTTATGAATATTGGTTTAAGGCACCCTAGTATTACATACAAAGTTATACATATTTGTAAAAAGGGTCTTGCATCAGATTGCAATTTATATGCTATATGATATATGACGGTTAATGATTGTCCATTTGATTTTATAGGAATGAAAAATACAAATATACCTATGCTCGAGTATACAATGAGTTTTAGTATATCTATAAAATCACTTTCTATACTTTCTTTTTCATCATGTTTTTTACATACTCCTCCCATACCATCCACCTCTTGTATTAAGTTTCCACTTAATACAAATATATCCTTCTTAAATGTCATAAGTTTTATTATTATTGATTAAATCAATTTATAGATGTATAATACTATCATTATAAAGTTAAATTATACACGAGACATTAGAAGAGGTGAATAATTAATGGATATAAATAAATCCAAGACAGTACTAATACTTACAGCTCAATTCGGGGCCGGTCACATAAGTGCTGCAAATGCTCTTAGAGATTACATTTTAGAACAAGATAATACTTGTAATATTATAATACAAAATTTTATAAGTGCCAGTATTCCCCAAATGAACAAACCAATGGTTAAATTATATGAAAATAATACTAAATACACACCGGTATTATATAACTATTACTACTATTTGAAGAAGTCTTTTTATTCAAAAAATAATTTATCTCATAAATTATATGCACCTAAACTTATAGAGTATATTCTTGATAAAAAACCTGATTTAATTATATCGACGTTTCCACTAGCAGCTGGTTGTGTTCATAATTTCAAAGTTAAATATCCAGATATAGACATACCTACTCTAACAGTTGTTACAGATGTTGTAGATAGCCTTGAGTGGATATATCCTAACACTAGTATGTACTTTGTTCCATCTTGTGAGATAAGAAATAGATTCGTACAAAAAGGTATTTCTCCAAAATGTATAAAGGCAACTGGTGTACCTATTAATAAGAGTTTTTATACTGATGAAAAAATTCATATCCCTAATAAATATAGAATATTATTACTAGGTGGTGGAAGAGGATTGTTTGATGTAGATAATGATTTTATGTACTGGATTGATGAATTCATCAAAGATTGTCCTGGTAATATAGAAATAACAATAGTTACAGGTAAAAATGTAAAATTATATAAGTATCTTACAGAAAAAAAACCTTTATCTAATATAAAGGTTTTAGGTTATGTAAATGATATGCATAATTTAATAAAAAACTACGACTTTATGATAACAAAACCTGGTGGGGCTACTTTATTTGAAGGTATTCATTCTCAAACACCAGTCATAGTTAAGGTTCCCAAGGTAGGTCAAGAAATAGAAAATGCTAAATTTATAATAGATAAGGGTATAGGTTTTGTTTATACTGATGCAGATGATTTAAAAAATGTATTTTATCAATTAGCTTCTGGCGAATTTGAGTCTATACTCGATTTTATGCAATCAAATATAAGAGATTTTAAAAAGCTTATTGATTATGATAAAATAGGTGATTATGTACTTGAACTAATAAATAACAAGATTTAATTTCTTGTTATTTATTAGTTCTTTTATATTTATTTAAGTATATAATTTTTTCTTTATTTTCTTTTTTTATATTTTTAACAACCGCAAAACCAGTTTGTTTTTTATTTTGTTTAAGATTTTCCTTTTTTTTAGTTTTAGATTTATGTTCTTGAATTATTCTAGAAATCATATAAATCTCAGCAACTATAAATAGCATACAAACTAATATTTCTAAATTTGCTGTAATTGAGTAATTTTTCACTCCATATGTTGCTATAGAATATACTTTAATAAATGTCATAGATAATAAATGTATATTTACTATTGATGAAGCTTTTTCAAATTCATCCTGAAGATTACTCTTTTTTAAAGAATTACGTATATAAGATCTAGTATATCCATTAGCTCTTAGTGCATCTATATATATTTGTTGAATTATATTTTTGTTAAACAATTTTAATGTTATTAATATTATTGAACTTAATATGAAAAAATATATATCATATATATGCCTCATAAAATCTAATTCAACACCTTGCTTTAGTAAACTTAGACCTATATATACAAATGCAAATAGCAATCCTGTCGTATTTAATCTAAATTGTCTTTTCCTAGTTATAAAACTATAAATAAATATAGAAAATATCAATGCCACTATTATATAGCTCATGCTTTTAGCATTAATTAAATTACATACTATTATAGGAGCAACCATATACACAAATACATCTGGTATAAATTTATTTTTCATGAAATCCTCCTTTTTGTAAATTCTCTGAATTTTCAATTATTTTAAATTATAAGTTCTCTATTATTTTAATTAATCCTTTATTATACTTAATTCTATGCTAAAAAGAAGGGTATATTACCCTTCTTTTTTATATGTATTAATTTTACTTAAACATTAATACATTACTACTAAATACGCTACTATTTAGAGTATTTAGCACAATTTATTGTTTCACCGTATTTATGGGATTTAGATTTTCTTCATTTACTATAGTTTCAAAATGCAGATGATTTCCTGTAGAATTACCTGTAGTACCAACTTTTGCAATCACTTGACCTTGCCTTACTATATCGCCTTCCTTAACTATATTTAAAGTGTTATGAGCATATACAGTATTTTTTCCATCAAAATGTTTTATTTTAACTACATTTCCGTATCCATTTTGAACTCCAGAAAATATAACTATGCCATCATCAGATGATACTATCTCTGTATTTTGAGGTGCAGGTATGTCTATTCCTTTATGAAAACTTCGTTCTCCTGTTATCGGGTGTACCCTGTTTCCAAAAGGAGAGCTGATTTCAGTATATAAAGGTACTGGCCATATTCCTGATATAAAACTCAAATTATTTTCTTCTAAATATTTTCTTTTGTTTTCTTCTATTGATTTTTCTATTTTTATACCTTCTATCATACATTTTTCTAATTGCTTTTCTAAATCTAATTTTTCTTCTTCCATATACGCTACTTCATTGATTAAATAATTTTTTAATTCTGGCTTATCTTCTACAAAACTTATACTTACAACCTCCATTTCAGTTTCTTGATTTTCATCATTAGCATACCGAGACTTGCTTTCTAAATTTTGTTCAACATTACTTATTTTACTTTTCAGTTCTTCCTGATTCTTTTTGTTGTCAATTAATGAGTCTATATTTATTTCTTCACTAAATGCATATATACTGTGGTCTTTGCTGACAAAAAAAATCATCGATAATATCATCGATATCATCACCATTTTTATAGTTTTTTTCATAGCTTTTATCACTCCTTTTTATTACTATTTATTAATATTGACGTTTTTTATAAATTTTATTACTACTTTTTATTTTTATAGTTTTTTCCACATACTTTTCCGATTACCCCTATATATTTTAAATATAAAAAAACCTTTAATTTAAAAGGATTTTTTCATTGAATTTATCCGTTTCATGTAATATGTTATGTTTTTTTATGTATTTTCTTGTATCAAAAACTACTAATGCAATTATTATACCTTTTAATATCATTATATCAATTTGTTGTCGTTCTTTATCTTGGTCATTTTGAGAGTCATCATTTAATCTAAAATATATACTAAAAAAGAAGAGCATTTAGCTCTTCTTTTTTAGTATATATTTTTTATATATTGCATATATAATTGTTGAATTTTTTCTATTTCTTTTTTTAATTCTAACTGTAAATTTGATACAGCTTCATAATCACCACAAGTTATAGCTTCTCTAATTCTAGTGAATAATGATTTTCTAGTTAATGTATCTTTCATCACATTAAACTTTATATCTGAAATAGCATTCCATGCAACTTCATCTAATGCATCCATATTTTCTTTATTGTGTATTTTTACGCAACCTCTTATAGTTTCCATGTTTTCTTTAATAATTCTATTTTGTAATTCCTTTGTCCACTTGTCTAAAGCTCCCATTTTAAACGAGTCTATTATAATATCTGTAAATACATTACCTTGTTTTAGAGAACTTAACTTATACTCATATTTTTGTAAATTATTAAGATTTTCATAAACCGTCGCTGGTGGAACTGAGAATCTATTGTTTCTTTCTTCTAATGTATAATGTTCAAATACATCATTTTCGTCTCTATATGCTCTATTTTTTTCTAAATAGAAACTTTCTTGACCTACATCTTTCGATAGTTCTTTTTCAAGTTCCTTCGTTGATAGTTGACTTTTTGCTGTTGCTTTTATACCATCTAGCATAGTTTGATAGCATCCAGCTATAACTAAATAAGTATTTGATAATGGATTTGGTGATCTCAATTCAAATCTTACTGTTTTTGGATTTTTTATATCTCTTACTAATCCTACAAGCACTGATCTATTTCTTGATGCTACCTCGTAGTTATGCCCTAGCGATGTAACTATACATACAGGAGCTTCAAATCCTGGAACTAGTCTGTTAAATCCATCATTAGATGATGTCACGATAGGATTTAATACTTCATAGTTATGAAGCATTCCCATAAGTGCACCATATCCTATTTCACTTAAATAGTCTTCTTTCATATCTCTTGGAGCAAATAAGTTTTTTATACTTCCATCTTTTAATTTTGCACTAACACCTACATGAGTATGCCCTCCACTACCTGCAACCCCGTATATAGGTTTAGCTTTAAATGTTACTTCCAAACCATTTGATGTAAATACATCTTCTACGATTTCTCTTACTAGCAATTCATTATCTGCAGCTTGTAGTGGGTTTGAAAATTTCCATGAAATTTCTAATTGCTCCATTGCATGATTTGTTTTTCCATCTATACTTATAGAACTATTTATTCCCCCAACTTCCTTATGAGCCATTTCTGGACTTATACCTAAATCTTGTAATAATATTAAACTTTTCTCTAAGCAAGTTCTTATAATACCATGAGTTCTCTTCCAATATTGTTCTTTTAAACTTTGCGATACATATAACTTTTCTAAATCTGCTTTATCTTCAGGTGTATTTACCCAGAACTCTAACTCAGTAGCTGCAGTTAATATTATATCTTCTATATTAGACACATCTTCTATTCCAATATTTTTTATCATATGTGGATATTCTTCAAATAATTTTAAAATTGATTTTTTAAAATATTTTTCTGATTTTCTTAATATTCCCCTTGAACATACTTTTTTGTTTTCATGTATTAAAAATGCTGGAATTCTAAGAGTACCTATAGGTAAATTAAGTTCTTCATCGATATGTTCAAAATTATAGTCTATATACCATTTACAATCTACATCAGGCATTAAATCAACTTTAGCATTATTTAATGTTGCTATATTGTAAAGTTCAACACTCGATCCATCAGTTTGAATAGCTGATCCTAAAAAACCACTTATATCATCTAAAAATAATTGCACTGGTATTTTTTCGTCAGTTGCATTTCCTCCCAAATCTACACCCATTAAAGAAACAAATTTTATGTTCTTATTATTATTCAAAATTTCTTTAAGATCTTTTTCATTATGATTATGTTTTTCTATTGTATATAATAATTTTTTCATACAATTACTCCTCCTTGAATTTTCATATAACATTTTTAAAATTCCCAAAAATTTCTTTTGACATACTCTTTATTTATATTTATATTTTCTAAATAAAAAATATTTTTGTTCGTGTTTTTATTTATACCTATTATATATTATCATTTAAAAGTTCGCAATATTTTTTATTTTGTTTACAAATTAATTTTATTTTATTAACTATTTTCTAAATACTTGCCACAATAGTTTAACATTTTTGTAAATATAGGGTATACTATACTAATAAGTATTTTATTTACTTTTTTATATTAATGTTTTTTAATAAATACATTAATGAATATATTCATTATATTCGTAAGATAAGATAGTTTAGGAGAGAAATGTTATGGAATATATAGTTTTTGATTTAGAATTCAATCAAGGATTCGATAAAATTCTTAATAAAACAGTATCTAATCAAAGATGTCCTTTTGAAATAATTCAAATAGGCGCAATTAAATTAGATAGTAACTTTAATATAATTGATACTTTCAATAGTTACGTTAAGCCTCAAATATATAAAGGTATACATCCCTTTATAGGAAGAATGACTGGTATTACTCTAAATGATGTGGCAGATGCCCCTAACTTTCCGCAAGTATATAAGGATTTCAAAAAATTTATATCATCTAAAGATCCGATTTTATGCGTTTGGGGAACTGGCGATTTAAAAGAGTTATATAGAAATATAACCTATTATGATTTGCCTTCAAAAACGCTTCCTAAGTCATATATAAATATTCAACATTATGCTTCTATTTATTTTGATAATCCCGTTGGTAAAAGTATTGGCCTTCAAAATGCTATTCAAATACTTGGATTAAATCAAGATAAGTCATATCATAATGCTTTAAATGATGCATTTTATACTGCTCAAGTTTTTATTAGAATATATAATCCAAGCATTGTGCCTGATGTGTATATATATACAACTGTAAAATCATCAACAGTTGAAAGACCGGCTAAGAAACAAATTAATTATGACAAATTATTTAAAGAATTTAGCAAGATATTAAATAGAGAGTTAAGTGACGAGGATAAAGAAATTATTGATTTAGCCTATAAAATGGGTAAGACAAATCAATTTTTAATTGATACTACTAAAGAAAAAAAAAGATAGACAACGTTGTCTATCTTTTTTTATCTTTAGTAAGTATTTCTATATTAAGTTATTTATTCTACATTTATAAATAACATTTTTAATAATTCATACTGAGCAAATTCTACACTTTTTATTTCCTTTTTATTTCCTCTAGTATACTCATTATTCCCTATAAATACTTCTTTATCTCCTACTGTAGCATATAATTCATCTACAATTTTCAAAAAATCATCTACTTTAATAGACTCATCTTTTGATTTTAATAATGTTATATTTTTATTTTCTTGGTCTTCATATACACACTCTAATCCATACAAAACATTATCTTCTTTTATATATATAACATCGCCACCTAAAGATTTTCCTTTTTCTAGCTTTTGTTTAAGAGCTAATAAATTCATAAATATATCCCCCTTGTTATAAAATTATTTTTCTTATGATTTTAGTTCTCCTGCCCTATTGTTAAACACACCTATAAACCTAGTGCGCTCTTCCCTTTAGGGATTGGATTTATAATATATTAAACATGTCACTATACATTATATTATCAAATGAATAATTTTATTAATCTTTTTAGGCATTATTTTATAACTAGTTCTACAGGACAATGATCTGAACCTAATGTTTCATTATGTATATCTGCACTAACCAATCTATCTTCTATTTTTTTAGATGCTACAAAATAATCGATTCTCCATCCAGAATTATTTTTTCTTGCATTGAATCGATATGACCACCAAGAATATGCACCTTCTTTTTCTGGATTAAAATATCTGTACGTATCTATAAATCCAGCGTCTATAAATTGAGTCAACTTTTTTCTTTCTTCATCAGTAAATCCTGCATTTTTTCTATTTGCCTTAGGATTTTTTAAATCTATTTCGTTGTGTGCAACATTTAAATCTCCACATATAATTACCGGCTTTTTATTATCTAATTCTACTAAATAATTTCTAAAATCATCTTCCCATATCATTCTATAACCAAGCCTTTTTAATTCATTTTGAGAATTCGGAGTATATACTGTTACAAAGTAAAAATCTTCAAACTCTAAAGTGATTACTCTTCCTTCATTATCATGTTCTTCTATATTCATTCCATAATATACATTTAAAGGTTTTTGCTTTGTAAATATAGCAGTTCCTGAATATCCTTTCTTTATTGCATAATTCCAATATTGATGATATCCTTCTAAATCTAGTTCTATTTGACATTCTTGAAGTTTAGTTTCTTGTAAGCAAAATATATCTGCATCTACTTCTTTAAAGTAGTCTAAAAATCCTTTTGTGACACATGCTCTTATTCCATTAACATTCCATGATATAAATTTCATTTCTTCCTCCTAATTTATGTAAAACTCTTATATAATTTATATTACCCAATTATTTGTATATACTATCAGAACATATTAAAACTTTAATTTTTCTGCTAATTCCTCTGGATTCATTGATGATACATATATACCTGTGCCCAGCTCAAATCCTCCAAAGCTATATTTTCTTGGTATTATATGCATGTGTACATTGAAAATATCTTTAGTTTCTGCCTTTAGAGGATGAGTGTGGATGCATAAATTAAAAGGATTGTATCCATTTACATTATATAGATTTTTAAATAGTTTTTTAAATAGTCTTGATAATTCGCTTATATGTTTTTTATTTATTTCTTCAAAACTAATTTTTTCTTTAAATATAATTCTAATTTCTCCACTATACTTAGTTGCATAAGGAACTATAACTAAGAAATAATTACCATTATGAATTACCCTTTTTCCAAATTCTATTTCATTTTTTATTATATTTTCATATAAGCATTCATTGTTATCTTCATAATATTTTCTAGATATAGCTATTTCATTTTCGATTTCTGGAGGAAGTATAGACAATGATATTATCTGAGAGTGAGTGTGAATTAAAGAAGCTCCTGCTTTTCTCAAAAAGTTTTTAAAAATACTTACATATTTAATCTTTTCATCACACATCAGAGCAGTATATCTATCCTTATACATGGTAAATAAATTTTCAAATTCACCTTCACTCATATTATAAAAGCTTCCATTATGTCGATATGTATCTATCATGACCTCGTGCAATCCATATATCTCCCCTGGCAATGAATCCACAATAGGAAATTTATTATCTACAGATTTTACTAACCACCCTATTTCATCTTCTATTTTAAATCTTTCATTTTTAGTATAACTTTCATTTCCTCTGCAAAATACACATTCCTTTTCATATTCTAAAGTAATTTCTTCTTCTGTCTGTGTCGCAGCTTTATCCATAGGTCTTTTAGATCTATCCTTTGCAACTATGACTATATCATTATTAATATTATCTATTCTTATTTCTTTCATAGTTAACTCCTCTTACTAATACCTTTTTCTATTATATTTTCTCTTTATAAGAAATTTATTTCGATATATTTTATTTTTTTCATTCATTGCAACTTATATATATAATAAATGAATTTTATATTTTATATATTTTGTAAATAAAAAACGAATTTATAGTTTTATTGTAATTTTTACTAATATCTTGTATATAAGTATATTACTGCTTTGTGATGATTTTTGTAATTAATTATGCTACTATAATCTTGGATAGAAATTTTATAAACATAGTCTAATTATGTTAAAATAACAGGGGGTACTTTAAATGAAATATTCACAAAGAGTAACTGCTATGCAGTCTTCTCCAATAAGAAAATTAGTTCCTTATGCTCTTGATGCCAAAGCTAAAGGAATTAAAGTTTATCATTTAAATATAGGTCAACCAGATATTAAAACACCTAAGGGATTCTTTGACGCAGTTAAAAACTTTGACAGTAACGTTCTAGAATATGCTGTATCTAATGGCATTCCAGAATTGATTAAAGCACTTCAAGATTATTATACTACATATGATATGCATTTTGACAGTGATGATATACTTGTAACTAATGGTGGTAGTGAAGCTTTATTATTTACTATGATGGCTACTTGTGACCCAGGTGACAATTTACTAGTTCCAGAACCATTCTATACTAACTATAATGGATTCGGTCAGTGCGTAAATATAGAAGTGAATCCAGTTACTACTAAAGCTGAAGATGGGTTCCACTTACCATCTAAAGAAAAGATTTGTTCTCTAATTAATCCTAAGACTAAAGGTATATTACTTTCTAATCCAGGTAATCCAACTGGTGCTGTTTATACAAAAGATGAAATTTACATGATAGCACAAATAGCTATAGAACATAATTTATGGATAATAGCAGACGAAGTTTACAGAGAATTTGTATATGATGGACTTGACTATACAAGTTTTGGAAATATAAAAGAAATTGAAGATAGAGTTATTATCATAGACAGTGTTTCTAAAAGATATAGTGCTTGTGGTGCTAGAATAGGTTCTATAGCTTCTAAAAACAAAGGTCTTATAGCTGAAATATTAAAATTATGCCAAGGAAGACTTTGTGTTGCAACTTTAGAGCAACTTGGTTCTGTTGAATTATATAAAACTCCAGCATCTTACTTTAAAGAAGTTAATGAAGAGTATAAACACAGAAGAGACGTTTTATACAATGAATTAATGAAGGTTGATGGTGTTGTATGTGAAAAACCTACTGGAGCATTTTATATTGTAGCAAAATTGCCTGTAGAAAATGCAGAAGATTTTGTAATTTGGATGCTTACAGATTTTAATAAAGATGGTGAAACTGTTATGACTTGTCCTGCTGAAGGATTCTACGCTACTCCTGGACTAGGTCGTGATGAAATTAGACTTGCTTATATTCTTAATGAATCAGACTTATACAAAGCTGCTACACTTTTAAAAGAAGGTCTTGAGCAATATGTTGCATTAACTAAAAATTCTCAAGTATCTATAGTTGAAGCTTAGTATTTATATCAGATTACTTCCTACATAATAAAAGCAACCTTATATAAGGTTGCTTTTTAATTAAATTCTTCTTTATTTAAAATATACTGTAAAGTATTTATAGCTTCCATGTATCTATTTCGATCATCTTCATCTAATTTCAAAAATTTTTCTTCTAACTTATTACTAAGCTTATCCATAAAATCACAAGCAAGTATTGTTCCCTTTTCTGTTATACTTATTAGATATTTTCTTCTATCTGATAAATCCTTTGTTCTTATAACATATCCCTTTTCTGTTAAATCATCTACCATACTAGTCAAGCTACCCTTTTCTATATTTAGAAAAGCACATAAATCTGTCATACTTATAGCTCCATTATTTTTAATAAATATTAATGCTCTTAATTGTGTTTTATTAACATTGTATGCAGTTGAATATTGCTTTAAATATTCTAAGTAAAGACTTGAATATATTTTTGGAAATGTCTTAGATAAAAACTCTATTGTGTCTGACACTATGCACTTCATTCTATCACCCCAGATATTTAATTTATTAACTTCCTCTTTTAATTCTAGTTTACAATAAAATATTTATTAATACAATATACTTTTAATAACTTACATTATATGATTAAATGCAACACCGCATAAAACTAAAAAACTCACTACAATTAATTTACGATAATGTGTAGTTTCAAGAAAACAAATACTGATATAAATATCATAAGTACTAATACTACTAACGTTAATTTTGAGGATATATTTATATTTCGTGCCATCATAATTACGTCTTGATTAAATACGGTATTAATTTTTGCAATAAGAAGGAATTTAATTCATATATATTTTTTTATTTCATATCTTTTTCAGATAAAAAAAGTGCCGATTATATCGACACTTTTTATAAACAGCTTCTATTTATACGTGTAAATCTACTTTTAATCCTATACATTCTTTAAAGTCTGCTATTGCTGGTTCTAAAGTCTCAGTTACAAATTCTACAACTTGCTCTGGAGCTCTACCCACAAAGTTTTTAGGATCCATTATAGATAACATTTCCTCTTTACTCATCTTAAATGCTTCGTCATTCATTATAAGTTCCATTAAGTTATTATCTTTACCTTCTTGTTTAACTCTATAAGCTGCTTGCATAGAGTATTCTCTTATTATTTCATGTAATTCTTGTCTATCTCCGCCTCTTTTTACAGCTTCCATAAGTATATTCTCTGTAGCCATAAATGGAAGTTCTTCGTTTATGTGCTTATTTATCATGTTTTCATAAACAACTAATCCATCAGTTACATTCATTCCTATTTCAATTATAGCATCTGCTGCCATAAATGCTTGTGGTATAGATAGTCTTTTGTTTGCTGAGTCATCTAAGCTTCTTTCTAACCATTGAGTAGCTTGTACTAATGCAGGGCTTAATGATTCAGTTATTATATATTTCGATAATGATGCTATTCTTTCACTTCTCATTGGATTTCTTTTGTAAGCCATAGCTGATGAACCTATTTGATTTTTTTCAAATGGTTCTTCTATTTCTTTTAAACTTTGTAAAAGTCTTATATCATTAGTCATTTTATGCATACTTTGAGCTATTCCTGATAGTACACTTATAACTTGATAATCTAACTTTCTAGTGTACGTTTGTCCAGTTACTGCATATGAAGATTTGTATCCCATTTTTTCACATACTAATTTATCAAGTTCTTTTATTTTTTCACTATTACCTTCAAATAAACTTACGAAACTTGCTTGAGTACCAGTTGTTCCTTTAACTCCTCTTAGTTTCATATTGTCTATTCTATAGTTCATATCTTCTAAGTCAAGTATTAAATCTTGAGCCCATAAAGTAGCTCTCTTACCTACTGTAGTAAGCTGAGCTGCTTGGAAATGTGTGAATCCTAGTGTAGGCATATCTTTATACTTAAGAGAAAATTCTTTTAAGTTGTTTATTAAGTTAACAAGCTTTATTCTTAAAAGCTTTAAAGCTTCATTCATTTGTATAACGTCTGTATTATCACCAACATATGCAGATGTTGCACCTAGATGTATTATTCCCTTAGCTTTATCACATTGTAATCCATATGCTTTTACATGGCTCATTACGTCATGTCTTACTTCTTTTTCTATTTTTCTAGCTTCATCGAAATTTATATTTTCTACATTTGCTCTTAATTCTTCTATTTGTTCATCAGTTATGTTTATTCCTAACTCTTTTTCACCTTCTGCTAATGCAACCCATAATTTTCTCCAAGTTGAGAATTTGAATTGTGGAGAGAATATATAACTCATGTCCTTACTACAGTATCTATCTGTTAAAGGATTTGTATATGTAGTGTATTTATTATCTATCATAGTTTTGTACCTTCCTTCTGTCTTATTATATGATAATTATATAAAATCTTACGAACGATAACAAGCCTTTTTTGATTTATGTTCATTTTTATTTTTTATTTATAATTATATTATCTTTATTAATCATGTAATCTATACTTTCACTGTCCACAAAATTTAATACATATTTGTATCTTATTGCATAGTATTTATCACTCCAACCGAGCTGTTTTTTTATATCTTCTTCATTTGCCCCTAACCTTAGTGATATAGCTGCAAATGAGTGTCTAAAATCTTTTGCTGAATACTGAGAAAGTCCTGCTAAATCTAGAGCTTTCCTTACTATTAGTCTTACGTTTCTATCTGTTATAGAGTTACTTTTTTGAGTTGTAAATACAAATTCTTCAGTAGGCATTATAACCTCAGATAATCCTGAATAACTTCTATATTCTTCTATTAATTTAAAGCAGTACGGATGAAGCTTTACTATTCTTTCTTTTCTTCCTTTACCTAAATTAGTATAGTAATTATTTTTATCATCTACCATAAGATCTTTCCATCTTAAATTCACAAGCTCATTTAATAAACATCCTGTCGTAACTAAAAATACTATAATAACTCTATCTCTTGCATTCAACTTATAAAGTGTATCTATAAGCTTATTAATTTCCTGAATACTGAGTACATCATCCTTAGTTTTTATTCTTGTTACTTCAGGCTTTTCTACATATCTAAATGGATTTATTTCTATATATTCTTCTTTCTTTAAAAAATTATAAAAACTATGTAAATAACTATATATCTTTTCCGAAGTTGATTTAGCATAGTTTTCTTTTACATTCTCTATAAATTTTGTACAATCTTCTTTGTCAGCATAAACAAGTTCCTTATCTTCTATAAACTCCTTAAATGCAGTTATTTTGGATAAGTAGTCATGTTTGGTTGTTGGATTAAGTTTTTTAGAAAACATTTTAAAAACTTCATATTCATAATCATCTAATCCTATCGCCTTGGTCATAGTAACTCCCTTCTACTTTTTTATATTATCATCTATAATTTTCTGTGTTTTAGTAATATTAGTTTACTTATAGTTGACACGTAATTAATACTCTTGATATACTCTAAGTTGACGTTTATTTGCGTTTATTATGATTTATATTGGAGGTAATTAATTTGCTTGAAAATTTTATTGAAATTTTAAAAGTTATTCTTTTAGGTATCGTACAGGGTATTACTGAATGGCTACCTGTAAGTAGTACTGGCCATATGATATTAGTTGATGAATTTGTAAAACTTAATTTCTCATCTACTTTTGTTAGTACTTTTTTAGTTGTAATTCAGTTCGGTTCTATACTTGCTGTACTTACGATATTCTTTAAAAAGCTGAATCCATTTGATGGTTCAAAAACTAAAGTACAAAAAATGGAAACTGTAGACTTATGGCTTAAGGTCATAGTAGCTGTTATTCCATCTGTAATTATAGGCTTTCCATTTGAAGATGATATAGATAGATTATTCTTCAATTCTACTACAGTTGCTATAGCACTTATAGTTTATGGAATAATAATGATATTTATTGAAAATAAAAATAAAAGACCTAAATTTAATAATTTTTCTCAGGTTACATATAAGTTAGCAATTGGAATAGGCTTATTCCAGTGTTTAGCTCTTATACCTGGTACATCTAGGTCAGGGGCTACTATAATAGGTGCTACACTACTTGGTGCATCTAGATATGTAGCTGCAGAATTTTCATTCTTTTTAGCTATTCCTACTATGCTTGGTGCTAGTGCTCTAAAACTTTTAAAAGCTGGTTTTGCATTTAGTGGCTTTGAATGGTTTGCTTTAGGTACTGGGTCAGTTGTAGCATTTATAGTTTCAATATTCGTTATAAAGTTCCTTATGGATTATGTTAAAAAGCATGACTTTAAGATATTTGGTTATTATAGAATAGTTTTAGGAATAATAGTACTTAGTTACTTTACTTTCCTCAAATAATAAATTTGATATACTCATATCATCACGCATAGCTTAATAAAAGAAGCACAATTTGTGCTTCTTTTATTTTGATTCTATAAGAAGCTTTATTATATCACTACAGTTTCCATTAAATGTGGTTATTATGCTTAAATGATCACAAGCCCTAGTTATAGCTAAATATACCTTATTTAAATCTCCTACAAAGTCATTTATTTGATAATTTTGTTCTTTATCATTTATAGTATGATTATATAACATTTCTAATTCACATACTATTAAAGCTTTATACTCTAAATTCTTTATAGTATATATATTAGATATTGTCACTCCATGTTTTTTGCTTATATTCGTTAAACTTTCTTCTGCATATATATATGGTATCTCTGCTTCTTCTAAAGCTTTTTTTAACATATACTGGAAATATATGGTTTTCCCGTTTTTTAGTTTCTTTTTATTATAAGGATATAGTACACCTATTTCAGAATACTCCAATCCTTTTTTATTTTTCAAGTGTTTTATTTCGAATATAAGAGAACTTATTTGTTCATCTAGGTCATTTACCTTTATTATATCTATAGCTTCATTTCCATCTCTTATAGGCTCTGTTGTGTAAAATTCATTGTGTATTTTATTATCTCTTAATGCATTTATATATTTATTTGCATTTTTCGAAAAATTATTAGTAAATTGAACAAGTTCATTACTTTGTTTATAATTTTTTTTCAAATGCACAATTTCTTCAAATTCTACATCTTCAAGATTTTCTTTAAATATATTCAAATCACTACTTATATTAAGAGCTTCACACACACACACATTGAATATGAATTTTGTTTCATATAGAAATTCTCTAGTAAATTCTATTTCATCTTTAGTAAAACTCTCTACTTCATCTATAAATATTCCTTTAAACATATTCTTATTTTTAATGATATTTTTAGCTTGCTTAACTAAATTATTAAAAGTTTTTTCATAATCTTTTTTTAGTAAACTGTAATCTATTATTAGATTATATTTTTTAGCTAATTTAAATATAAATGAACTATAAGTATATATTTCTAAATTATTATTAGTATTATATAATAATTCAACCTTTTCTCTTAGTTCATTACAAATTTGTTTTGAGTCTGTTAATATTAAAAACTTATGATGAGGATATACTCTAGCTAGTTTTATAGCTCTTGATAGCATTATTGTAGTTTTTCCTGTACCTGATCCACCTTTAAATAGAGTATTGCCATATTTTATAGATATAGACTCTGCTAACTGTTCTTTCTCTAATATAGTTGCACTGTATTTATAATCATCATTATAAAATGAGATTTTTTTAAACCTTTTATTTAAATGCACTCTATCATTTATTATATAATATTCGGGACAAATGTCTAACATGAATAAATTCAAATCTATTTCATTATTACTATCTGTTAAATAATCATTTATTATTTCTTTGTCATTTATTATTTCTTTAAGCTTATTTTTATCTAAGATATGATTATCTATAAATTCTTTGAATTCATTATCACTATCTATTTCTACATAAGGCATTATAAATATATAATTGTAGTTTATTTTTTTATCTAGTTGTTTCATTTTTAAGCTTAATAAATCAGCTTCTTCCTTCATGACTTCTAGTAACTCATCTTCTAATATAAAGAACAAATCTTCTGTTGTATCCATAAACTTTATAAATAAAACTTTATTGTCTTTTATATACAACATGTCTGTATTTATTCCTTTAAAAGGAGTAACTTTCGGTATTAGATTTACATCTTCTTGTATATTATCATAAAAGATTGTTTCAATTTCTTTTATCTTTAAGGCATCTAAATCAGAGTTAATATTTATATATTTATTCATCTTATATTCCCCCCTTATTTAATAATAATTATATCATTTTAAAGTATAATTTACTATATTTGGTTATTTAATTAATTTATTTAATTTTCACATAAATCATTATCTTTTAATATTTAAAATAATTAATCATAAAAAGGAGAGTTTATAACTCTCCCACATAAATTAACTTTTATAATTTTTATCTAACCAATTATTCATTTTTCTTCTTACTTCATTTTCTTTTACCTCATCAAACATTGCATCTTGTGTAGTATATGTTTGAACTAAATCTGCTACATCAGTTGGATATTCTAAGAAATGTCCATTTTTATTTTCAAATCCAACACTCATTATTTCATATTTATTGTCTATTTCATTAAGTACAACACCATATTCTATTTCTTTTTTCTTATCATTACTTTTTACTATTTTTACATACTGGTTTTTAGCTAATTTATTTAACATAAATTCACCCCTTCTATAATTTTATATTTATTATTACCATTTTAGCTTTCTTATATTTCTAATTTATTTTATAAATATTTATAAATTTCTAACTTTCCTCGAATCTGTTATATAAATTTAGACACTTACTAATTATTAATTTAAACGTTTTCATATATACTATATGACTTCATATGTTACATACTTGTATATATTTTTCTCTTATTTCTTAATTTTTATTATTTAATTTTTACCTTTATTTGCAAATCTTATTATTACTTTATATACAAAAAGAGAGGTATAAAACCTCTCTTTTATCTATTTAGCATATTCAATTGCTCTAGTTTCTCTTATTATGCTTACTTTTATTTGTCCAGGATATTCAAGTTCATCTTCAATTTTCTTAGTCATATCCCTAGCCATTAAGTGAATATCTTCATCGCTAACATTTTCAGGTTTAACCATTATTCTAACTTCTCTACCTGCTTGTATAGCAAACGATTTTTCTACTCCCTCATATGAGTTAGCTATTTCTTCTAATTTTTCTAATCTTTTAATATAAGCTTCTAATGTTTCTCGTCTAGCACCTGGTCTTGCTGCTGATATAGCATCTGCTGCAGTTACTAAAACAGCTTCTATCGTTTGTGGTTCATAATCACCATGGTGTGTACTCATAGCATGTATTATATCTTTAGACTCTTTGTATCTCTTAAGTAAGTCCATACCTATTTCAACATGTGTACCTTCCATTTCATGATCTACAGATTTCCCTATATCATGAAGTAATCCAGCTCTTTTTGCTAACTTAACATCAGCCCCTATTTCTGCTGCCATTATTCCTGCTATATGCGCAACTTCTATAGAATGTTTAAGTACATTTTGTCCATAACTAGTTCTATAGTTAAGTCTACCTAATAATCTAATTAATTCAGGGTGTAATCCATGTACACCTGTTTCAAAGGCTGCTTGTTCCCCAAACTCTTTTATTATACTATCTACTTCTTTTTTAGCCTTCTCAACCATTTCTTCAATTCTAGCTGGATGTATTCTACCATCAGCTATTAGTTTTTCAAGAGCAAGTCTTGCAATTTCTCTTCTTATAGGATCAAATCCTGATAAAATTACCGCTTCAGGAGTATCGTCTATTATAAGATCTATCCCCGTTAGAGTTTCTAATGTTCTTATATTTCTTCCCTCTCTACCGATGATTCTACCCTTCATCTCATCGTTAGGTAAGTTAACTACTGTTACAGTAGTTTCTGCAACATGATCTGCCGCACACTTTTGAATGGCATAACCTATTATTTCCCTTGATTTCTTGTCAGCTTCTTCTTTAGCTTGAGATTCTATTTCTTTTATCATTATAGACATCTCACGTCTTACTTCTCTTTCAGCATTAGTTAAAATTATTTCTTTTGCTTTATCAGAAGTAATTCCTGAAATGCTCTCTAGCTTTTGTAGTTGCTTAACTTTTATTTCTTCTATTTCATCTTCTTTTTTTAATACATTTTTTAATCTGTCATTTAAACTAGTTTCTTTTGACTCTAAATTTTGTAACTTTCTGTCTAGTACTTCTTCTTTTTGTATTACTCTTTTTTCATACTTTTGTAAATCATTTCTTCTTTCTTTGTTTTCTCTCTCTGATTCTGTTCTCCACTTATGGATCTCTTCTTTAGCCTCTAATAGTTTTTCCTTTTGTACTGTCTCTGAGTCTCTGGCCGCTTTATCTATTATCTCTTTGGCTAAGTTTTCAGCTTGGCCAATTTTCGCTTCAGATATATTCTTTCTTACAAAATATCCAGCTATAACACTTACTGCTGCAGCTATTAACATTATTACTATAGTATCTATGACATCCACCTCCTTTGTTAATAATCCCAAAATGTCACTTTCTAAACCTTTTTAAAATCATTTTTATAATCACAAGCTCAACTATGATATGTAATAAAGTATCATTAAATACTCATAATCTGTCTTGTAATAACAACAAAATACCTTTGTTTTTATATTTCTAAGAATATTTTGCTATAAAATCAAATTTAGATATTCTATCTTTACTTAATTTTATAATTTTTTCTAACTCATGTCAAGTTAATAGGAGGTGTGTATTGATTTATTATTATAATGTATCATTTTCTTGCGATGTATTTTCTTTATTTTCATCTAAATTGTAATGTTTTCTAACCTTTTCATCTACTTCATCTAATAAATCAGTATTATCAAGTAAAAACTTTTTAGCATTTTCTCTACCTTGTCCAAGTTTTATTTCATTATAAGCATACCAAGCTCCTGATTTTTTAATTATATCTATATCAGCTGCTATATCTAATAGATCTCCAACCTTAGATATACCTTCTCCATACATTATATCAAATTCAGCTTGCTTAAACGGTGGAGCAACTTTATTTTTTACTACCTTAACTCTTGTTCTACTTCCTATTACTTTGTCACCTTGTTTTATTGAATCTATTCTTCTAACATCAAGTCTTACAGAAGAATAGAATTTAAGCGCACGTCCTCCAGTTGTTGTTTCTGGATTACCAAACATTACACCAACTTTTTCTCTTAATTGGTTTATAAATATAGCTACACAATTTGATTTTTTAATAGATCCGGTTAATTTTCTTAATGCTTGAGACATAAGTCTAGCTTGAAGACCAATGTGACTATCTCCCATATCCCCTTCTATCTCAGCTCTCGGAACAAGTGCTGCAACTGAATCTACTACTATTATATCTATAGCACCACTTCTTATAAGTGCCTCCGCTATTTCTAAGGCTTGTTCTCCTGTATCTGGTTGAGATATTATTAAGTTATCTATATCTACACCTAATGCTTTTGCATATATTGGGTCAAGTGCATGTTCTGCATCTATAAACGCTGCTATACCTCCTTGTTTTTGAGCTTCTGCTACAGAGTGTAGTGCAACTGTTGTTTTACCCGAAGATTCTGGTCCATATATTTCTACTATTCTTCCCTTTGGAAGACCACCTATACCGATTGCTATATCTAATCCTATAGACCCTGTTGGTATAATATCTATTGCCATAGATGTAGCCTCTCCTAGTTTCATTACTGACCCCTTACCAAAATCTTTTTCAATTTGTCCTAGTGCTTGATTAAGCGCTTTTAATTTATCTTGTTCTATACTCATATTTATTCATCCCTTCATCTATATAAATCGCAAACATTTGTTCTATTACTATATATTAATTATATACTATATTTTAAGTTACGTCAATTCTAAAAGATATTTTATATTTACTTTTTCAATCAATTTTTTTGTTTAGTTATTTAAATAAATAATATCATAAGTGAAATTTTACCATACTAATTCTATTTATGAACCTTTATTCATATTTTTATACAATTTTTAAAATATAATTGTTGTTTATATCCACTTTATTACAAATAATATTGTTTTATAATATTTTTATGCACTTTTATAACTTCTCCTAAACTAGTAATTTTTATAATTATATAAAAAGCAGTAAAGATAATTTAAATTATCTTTACTGCTTTTTTGAACTATTTACTATTCATAAATAAATTTTTATTTTTAGATAGGTATTCCCATCCAGAATATAATGTAAGCAATGTAGCTATTAAGATAGATACATCTCCTATATTCATTAATAGAGGATTTGCAAATTGCGCTCCTAGTAATAATACTATTATAGCTACCATTTGACTTATCGTTTTTAACTTCCCTCCACCACTAGCTGCTATTACTTTCCCATCGGCTGCCGCTATGGCTCTTAGTATGCTCACTGTAAGCTCTCTAGCTACTATTATTATAACCATCCAGCTTGCTACAAGTCCAACTTCTATCATGCACGTCAGCGCTGAGATAACTAATAACTTATCTGCTAATGGATCCATAAATTTTCCAAAGTCTGTTACTAGATTATATTTTCTAGCTATATGTCCATCCATAGCGTCTGTTATTGATGCTACTATGAAAATTATACAAGCTATTAAAAACTTATTTGGTACATTAAGCAACATTACTAATATGAATATCGGTATTAAAAATATCCTAAATAAAGTTAATTTATTAGGCAAGTTCATCTACTACATCTCCCATTAAATCATACTCTAATGCATTATTTATTTTTACAGTTACAAAGTCTCCTGCATTAAGTTGATTTTTATATTTTACATATACTATACTATCTATTTCCTCTGCATCCCCTTGTGTCCTTGCTATATATACGTTATCTTCTATTTGCTCTTCTACTAATACTTCATATACATTTCCAACCTTATTAGCATTAAGTTCTTGAGATATTCCTTGTTGTACTAACATTAATGCATCTCTTCTCTCAACTTTCACTTCTTCTTCTACGTGATTTGGTAATTTATCAGCTGCTGTATCTTCTTCTCTTGAATATGCAAAAGCACCTAATCTATCAAATTTAACTTGCTTTGCAAAATCTACTACTTCTTTGAAGTCTTCTTCAGTTTCTCCCGGGAATCCTACTATTATTGTAGTTCTAACCGTTGCATCTGGTATATATGTTCTTATCATTTCTATTTTTGCTAATATATCTTCTTTAGTTGTTCTTCTATTCATTAACTTTAATATTCTATTACTCGCATGTTGTATAGGCATATCAAAATAATTACATATGTTATCATATTTTTTTATAACTTTTACTAATTCTTCAGTTATTGATTCTGGATATGAATACATTATTCTTATCCATTTTAAACCTTCTATGTTTGCAAGTTCTTCTAAAAGTTCTGGTAACATTTCTTTACCATATAAGTCACAACCATATTTTGTTGTATCTTGTGCTATAACTACAATTTCTTTAACACCTCTAGATGCTAAATCTTTAGCTTCCTTTATTATATCTTCCATTTTTCTACTTCTGTATTTTCCTCTTAATTTAGGGATTATGCAGTAAGTACAATGATTATCACAACCTTCTCCTATCTTCAAGTAAGCCATATGACTTGGAGTTGATATATATCTTGGAAGTTCTTCATTATAAGCAAATTCTATGTCATTAAGACTTATTATATGCTTTTCTTCTTTCAATCCGTTTAGTATTTCATCTATATTTTGGTAACTTCCTGTTCCAACTATTGCATCTATTTCTGGTATTTCCGATTTTAATTCTTCAGAATATCTTTGTGCTAAACATCCTGTAACTATAAGTATTTTTAAGTTTCCAGTAGTTTTATATTCTGCAAGTTCTAAAATAGTATCTATAGATTCTTGTTTTGCAGATTCTATGAATCCACACGTGTTTACTATTATTATATCAGCCTCTGAAAATTCTCCGACTAATTTATATCCTTTTTTATTTAATATACCCATCATTATTTCTGCATCTACTAAGTTTTTAGAACATCCTAGTGATTCTAGTGCTATTTTTAACATTATATTGCTCCTTCCGTTGCTGTCTCATGGAATTTTATAGCTTCATCTAAAGCTTTGTCTTTATTATCAAAGTTTATTACTTTATTATAAGTATATTTTTCTACTGAATGCATATATAAAGGATCATAGTATTCTACTAAATACTTTTCTACTAACTCTTCATATTTTCCTTCTTCCAATAGATTTATATATTTATTTACCTTTTCATGTCCAAGCCTTTTTGTAAACTTATTTATACAATTTTTTAATACTTCTATATGTTCTTTATTCTTATCATAGATATAATCTCTACAAAGTCTATTTACTCTATTTTCTAAACTACATTCTAAAAGTAAGTGATATCCATCTCTTATTATAGCTTCATAAATTTCATTCGGAACGCATACATGACCCACCCTTTTACTTTCACTTTCTATAAATAAAGCATCAGTTTTTGAGAAAAATAATTTTTCGAAAATGCTCGTCTCAAATCTTTTTTGACTTGGTGGCTTTTCATCAAATGTTATGAATCCAAATGTAGAACCACTATTTTTAGCTAACCCTTCTAAATCTATATCATCTATATTTTTTTCTTCTAACATTTTTAGTAAATCTGTTTTACCCGCTCCTGTAAGACCATGAATCACTATAAATTTTTTAGTATCCATTATTGTTTTTAAATAATCTAATACAAAATTTCTGTAAGCTTTATACCCACCATCAAGTTGATATACCTTCACTCCTAAAGATGTTAATAAATTTACTACAGATCCACTTCTCATTCCACCTCTAGCACAATATATAACTATATTTTCATGCTTACTAGCCAGACTATTTGCTTGTAGATACAAATCTTTTAATTTGTATGATGCATAATCAAATCCTTTTTTTATAGCTTCATCTTTACCATGATGCTTGTATAACGTACCTACTTCTTCACGTTCATTATCCTTAAACAAGGGTATATTTACAGCATTTAATATACAATCTTCATTATACTCTGATTCCGTTCTTACATCTATAAATACTACATTTTCAAGCTTTAGTGCGTCTTTAACTTTTATAATTTCCAATTTTATTCACCTTCTACATTTTGTAAGTCTTCTTTGGTCATTAAAACTTTTCGTGGCTTACTTCCTTCACTCTTTCCAACAATTCCTCTTTCTTCCATAGAATCTATAAGCCTTGCTGCTCTATTAAATCCTATTTTGAACTTTCTTTGTAACATTGATGCAGACCCTTGTCCACTTTCAACTATAAATTCTATAGCCTCACTTAAAATATCATCTTCATCACTAGACTTAGTTATAGCAACTTTAGATATAGTCTCCATTATGTCATCTTCATATTTTACCGCGTCTTTGATTTGGCTTTTTACAAAGTCTATAACTTTTTCTGATTCACCTTCAGATATAAATGCACCTTGAAGTCTTATAGGTTTTGCTGCACCTAATGGATAAAATAACATGTCACCTTTTCCTAGTAATTTTTCTGCTCCACCCATATCCAAGATTGTTCTAGAGTCTGTTTGAGATGAAACCGCAAATGCTATTCTTGATGGTATATTAGCTTTTATAACTCCTGTTATAACATCAACAGAAGGTCTTTGAGTGGCTACTATTAAGTGCATTCCTGCTGCTCTTGCCATTTGCGCTAACCTACATATATAATCTTCTACATCATTTGCACTTGCCATCATTAAATCTGCAAGCTCATCTATTATTATTACTATTTTAGGAAGTTTTTCTTCTGCCTTTTCATTATAACTACTTATATCTTTTACTTGCGTATCTGCAAATAATTTATATCTTCTATTCATTTCAACTACCGCCCAATTAAGTGCACTAGCTGCTTTTTTTGGATCTGTAACTACTGGTATTAATAAATGCGGTATTCCATTATAATTTGCAAGTTCAACAACTTTTGGATCTATAAGCAATAACTTAACTTCATCTGGCTTAGCTTTGTATAATATACTACTTATTAAAGTATTTACACAAACACTTTTTCCTGAACCAGTTGACCCTGCTATAAGTAAGTGTGGCATTTTACCTATATCAGCTATTACAGTTTTCCCACTTATATCTTTACCTAAAGCCATTGCAAGCGGAGAATCAAATTTCTTAAATTCCTCACTTTCTAATACTTCACGTACCGTAACCATTTGTGCATCTTCATTTGGAACTTCTATACCTATTGCACTTTTACCTGGTATTGGTGCTTCCATTCTTATGCTTTTAGCTGCTAAACTTAAAGCTATATCATCTGTTAAGTTTACTATTTTGCTAACCTTAACTCCAGGGCTTGGTTGTATTTCATATCTTGTTATAGTAGGTCCTACTGTAACTTGATTAACTTTAGCTTCAACTCCAAAATCTGATAATGTTTTTTCTAGTAATGATGCATTTTTCAATACTCTTTTCTTACCATTATCATCAGATTTTTTATCTATCTTATTTAAAAGTTCAGCATTAGGTTTCTTATAATTTTCATAACTTGCTTCTGGTTTTATATCTATTGTTTGAGTCTTTCCCTTATCATATGTTTTAGATGTTTTAATTGGCTGTTCTTTAACATCTTCATATTCTTCTTTACTAAAGTTTTGAAGTTCTTTTAATACCTCTAACTCAGACATACTTTGAGTCCCTTCTAATATTTCTAAGTACTCATCTTCTGCTTTGTTAAATCCTACTATTTTTATAGTTTTATCATCTACTTCATCGATTTCATTATCTAAATCTAAGACTGGATCTTCAGTTTGACCTTTGTTTTTTTTAGACATAAGACCTTTAAATAAACCTTCTTTTTTAATCATAGTAGTTTCATCTACTTCGTCAGTCATCATATCTAAAGCAGATTTTTTCATATTTGAAACTTTATCTTTTAAATTAAGGTTTCCATTTTTAGCACTATTTGATTTGGCTTTTATGTTTAATATTAAATCTTTTAACGATATATTAAATGTAAACATCCCTACTATTATAAGAATGAATATACTTATCATCCACCCACCAGTTATACCAAACATTTTACTTATATAATATGTTATAGTTGTAGCTATTAAACCACATCCTGTTCCATTAACTCCCATTTCCATTACAGGCTTTAACATTTCAGGATTTAGCGGACTATCTACTGGTAAACTTCTTGCATTTAGTAATCCATAAAATACAAATATAAATACGATTCCCACATAATAAACTTTAGTGTTTTTTAACCTATATATATATTCATTACCTTCAAAGAACCCAAGTATACCTGACAGCATAACTATAAATGGGATAACAATTGAAATTGATCCAAATAACCCTTTAAAAAGTGTTTGCATCATATTTCCTATTAACCCCATAGAGTTTGAATTTAAACTATATAATAAAAATATACCTACAAATACGGTTACTAAGTTGTGATATTCTGCATTAAAACTTAATTTATTGTCTTTCTTTTTGCTTTTTTTCTTTTTAGCCACCCATCTCACCTCTCATTTGTAATTTCTTTAACCTACTCATAGCAAAAAGTGTTAATGCCTTAACACTAACACTTTTCCTATATTATTCAATTATATCATATATTATATTATTTGAACAAATCTTATTTATTATCTTTAGAATTCTCACTATCCTCTTCAGATTCTTTCATTAATTCTTTTAATTTCTTTAATGCTTCTTTAAGTCCTCCTACTTCATTTATAAGACCACACTCCACAGCTTCCTTACCTATAAGAACACTACCTACATCACTTACAAGTTCATCCTTAGAGTGCATCATCTTTTCTAGTTCTTCTCTTCCTATATCTGAAGTCCTAATTACAAACTGAACTATTCTTTCTTGCATTTTTTTGAAGTACTCAAAAGTTTCATTCACTCCTATGACTAATCCATTAGTTCTAATAGGGTGCACTATCATAGTTGCAGTTGGTGCTATAAATGAGTAGTCTCCAGCCGTTGCAAGAGGAACTCCTATACTATGACTACCTCCTAAAACAAGTGTAACTACCTTCTTAGATACACTATTTAAAAGTTCTGACATAGCAAGACCTGCTTCTACATCTCCGCCTACTGTGTTTAATATAACTAATACACCTTTTATTTCAGGACTTTCTTCTACTGAGTAAAGCATCGGTATTATATGTTCATACTTAGTTGCCTTCTTTTGAGGGTTACCTATATAGTGACCTTCAATTTCTCCTATTATAGTTATACACTGTATATCTTTTGAAGGCTTTGGAGGCATACTAGGGATTCCCATTTGTTTCATATTTTGTATTTCTTCATTTTCATCGTCTAGTTCTTCGTCACATTGATTCTTAACTGGTTTGTTTTTATTTTTATCGTTACCTTCTTTTTCAAACTCTATGTTATTATTAAAATTAATATTATCTTCATAATATCTCATCGGTAATACTCCTCTCAAAATCTACTTTTAAATTATTATTTCCAAATTTATTCAAAAAAATTCACATTATAACTTGTCTTTCCTATCTATCTCTAATATTTTTGAATGTATTTTAAAATATAGTTTAAGAAGGTATTACCCTAGATTTTTATTTTAGATAAAATTCATTATGAATTGCATGTATAGCATTTGACATATCGTCCTTATTCACTAAGCATGATATAGTCATGCTTGAATCTGATGTTTGAAGCAGTGATATTTTTGATTTTGATAATGCTCTTGCTACTTTTGCCATAACGCCTGGTGTTCCACTTATTCTAGCACCTATTAAAGTTACCTTTGCGCAATTTTCATTTATTTCATACTCTATTTCGAATTTTTTCAATATATTTTCTAATAATTGTACTGATTCTTCTTCTATAACAAAAGCCTTCTCTTCTATGAAGAAATTTATCATATCTATGCTTATACTATTTTTTTCTATTTCATTTAGTATTTCAGTAAAAATATCTTCACTTATTTTAATTTTCACTTGCGCTATTTTATCTTTATGAGCAACTGCTGTCATAAGACCATCTTCTTGTTCATATCCTATAACTTTATTTTTGCACTCTGAGCAAATTCTTGTTCCCTCAAAAGTTGGATTTAAGGTGTTTTTTATAGCTAAAGTTATATTTGCACTTTTAGCTAACTTCACTGCTCTTGGATGTATAACCTTGGCACCCTTATCTGCCATTTGAAATACTTCTTCATAATCTATACAATTCAATACTTTAGCTTCTGGCTCTATCCTTGGATCTGCAGTCATTATACCATCTACATCTGTATATATCTCAATAATATCACAATCTAAAGATTTTCCTATTGCTACTGCTGAAGTATCACTTCCACCTCTTCCTAGGGTAGTTATTTCTCCATCTTCTGTAGCTCCTTGAAATCCTGCGATTATAACAACTTTTTTATTTTTTAATTCCTTTTTAATTCTATCTGGTTTTATATCGATTATTTTTGCATTAGAAAAATCACTCGTAGTTATCATTCCAGCTTGACTACCTGTTAAAAATATAGCTTCTATATTTCTTGATTTTAGCATATTAACAAGTATTGTTCCTGATATTATCTCCCCACAACTCATTATAATATCTAATTCTCGTTTTTGAGGCTCTGCATTTATTTGACTACATAAATTTATTAAAGTATCTGTTGCGTATGGAGCACCTTTTCTTCCCATAGCTGAAACTACTACTACTAACCCCAAGTCTTCATTTTCTTCTTTATATGATTTTATTATTTTACAAACTTCATTCATTTTATCATATGATTCTAGTGATGTCCCTCCAAATTTTTGAACTAAAATTTCCATATTCCCCCCTAGTATACTCCGTCATATTCTATTATTATCATGTCGTTCCCTATTTTTCTTACACTTCTCCACGGTACTTCAAGTACTGATTTATCTTTTCTAATACCAAAAAATCCTCTTTCTCTTGGTATTAATAGTGCCAGTATATCTCCTGTAGTTTCATCTAATATAAGGTCACATTCTCCAACTACCCCTAGTCTTTCTCCTGTAACTAAATTAACTATTTCTTTACCTGCTATTTCAGATAAGTTCATTTTTATCCCCCCAATAGTTATTCTACTATAGCTTAATTTTTTCTACTTCTCTACCTACTATACATACGCCTAGTTTATCTAAGGTGAATATTTTATCTATAACACTCTCTATTGTTTTTTTATCTACATTATCTATACAGTCAAGTATATCATCTGTAGTTTTAACCTTTTTGTTTAAAAGCATAGCTTTACCTATAGACATCATTCTACTGCTAGTACTTTCTAATCCTAATATATAGCTTCCCTTTAATTGTTCTTTAGTTTCTCTTATTTCTTTATCTGTAAGATAATTTTGTTTTAAGTTTTTAATTTCTTCTATAATTAGATTATATACTTCTTCCAGATTTTCGTTACTCATACTTGCAAATATTCCCAACTCTCCACATTTTTGATATAAACTTTGAGATGAATATATTGAGTAAACTAAACTTTTTTCTTCTCTTATTTTTTGCATTAATCTAGAGCTTATACTGCCTCCAAATACGGTATTTATAACAGCTAATGCATAAACTTCTTCAATATTTTCAGTTGGAATTGCTTCTAAACTCATAGCTAAGTTTATTTGTTCTGTATCTTTATTTTTAGTTATAAAGCAGTTTTTGAACTCTGCTTTTTCAAGCTTAATTTCAACTTCTTTTCTTTGCCAATCTTTTAATTTTACTTCTATCTTTTCAATCATTTCTTCAAATTTAAAATTACCAGATATAGATATTACAGAATTATTAGGAACATAATATTTTCCGAAATAATTTAGTATTTCTTCTTGATTTATGTTATCTAGTGATTTTGTTGTACCTATAATATTCATTCCTAGTCCGTCACCTGCATATATATTTTCTGTCAATAAATCATAAGCTAAATCTTCTGGTGAATCTTCGTACATCTTTAATTCTTCAAGTATAACTAGTCTCTCTTTATCTATATCAATTTTATCAAATAACGGATTCAAAATCATATCACTTAATATATCTATACCTATATCTATATGAGAATCTAATAATTTAACATAGTAACAGGTACATTCTTTACTTGTAAATGCATTTATTTGACCACCTAGGTTGTCTATCTCACTCGCTATGTCTTTAGATGTTCTATTTTTTGTCCCTTTAAATAACATGTGCTCTATAAAGTGAGATATTCCGCTTGTTTTTTCCTCTTCTATTCTTGACCCTGCATTTATCCATAACCCTAGAGAAATAGATTTCACGTACGGTATCTCTTCTCCTATTATAGTAAGGCCATTATCTAATACATGTGTTTTATACATACTAAACCTCCATTTATTTTATATTTATGTTAACTTATAATATATTATTTATATGTACATGTATTAAATTATAAGTTACAACCTATATTTATTCAACTATAAGTATATTTTAAAATAACTAGCTTACTACAGTAATTAGTGGCTTTATTTATTATATACACTTCGTCTTTATTACTTTCATTTTAGAATACATTACTCAATTTGCCTGGTTTTAATCCCTTGTCTCTAATTATTTGAATTATATCATCTATACACTGAGTTGTTGCTTTTGTTGGATGCATTAACACTATACTATTATCCTGAATATCTTTCTTTTTAACCCTTTCTATTATTACTTCAGGTTCTTCTCTATATTTCCAATCAATTGTATCAATATCCCATTTTATACACGTATACCCCAATTCGTTTGCTGCTTTCATTGTGCCTTCACCAAATGAACCTGATGGTGCTTGGAAAAATTTTGTTGGTTCTTTTATTATATCTTCTATTATTTTTTTAGATGTTTTTATTTGTTCTAAGTTTTCTTCATACGTTAGCTCTGCATAGTCTAAATGTCTATGACCATGATTACCTATTTCATGTCCTTGTCCCTTAATTTTAAGCAATAATTCCTGATTTTTTTCCGCCCATCTTCCAGTTACATTGAAAGTTATTTTTACATCTTCTTTTTCTAGGACTTCAAGTATCCCTTCTACATATTCACTTTCCCAACCAAGATCTACGTTGCAAGTTAATGCAACGTATCCACTTTGTACTTTTGTTCCTTGGTAGTATGGTAAATCTGCCGAATCAAATAAATTAAATGTGGTTTCACTTTTATTTTGTTTTATCATAAATAATATACCCGTTACTGCTAATATAACTATTACCAAGGATATAATGATTTTCTTTAGTTTCTTTTTATTAATTACCATCATCATCATTAAATCTTCCCCCTAAAATTCTTTTTGTACATTATATATGTCTAATTTAAGATTGTTTACTTTAACATGTACAAATTATTTCTTTATATATACTATTAGCTTGTTTATATATTTATGACTTAAAAAAAGAAGCTTCCTTTAAAAGAAAGCTTCCTTGATTTATATATTATTGTTCGTCTTTTTTCTCTACTCTTTCAGGCTTTGGTAAAAGTACTTTTCTAGATAAATTTATTCTTCCTTTTTCATCTATTTCAGTCACTTTAACTTCTACTTCATCACCTATGTTTAATACATCTTCTACTTTAGCAACTCTTTCGTGTGCTATGTGAGATATATGAAGTAATCCTTCTTTTCCTGGAAGTATTTCAACGAATGCACCGAAGTTCATTATTCTGCTGACTTTACCAGTGTATATTTGACCAACTTCTGCTTCAACAACTATATCATTGATACGTTTTTGAGCAAGTGCTATCATTTCTGGATCTATACCACCTATGAATACTTCTCCATCTTGTTCTATATCTATTTTAACTCCAGTTTCATCGATTATCTTAGTTATAACTTTTCCACCTGGTCCTATAACGTCTCTTATCTTGTCTGGGTTTATTCTCATTGTTACTATCTTAGGAGCATATCTTGATAATTCTGGTTTAGGAGCTGATATTGTTTTTCTCATTTCGTTTAGTATGTGTATTCTACCAACTTTTGCTTGAGTTAAAGCATCTCTTAAAACTTGTTCATCTATACCAGCTATTTTTATATCCATTTGTATAGCAGTTATACCCTTTTCAGTTCCTGCAACTTTAAAGTCCATATCTCCTAAGTGATCTTCCATACCTTGTATATCAGATAATACTGCAACTTTGTCATCATGCTTTATAAGACCCATTGCTATACCTGCTACCATGTCCTTTATAGGTACACCAGCATCTAAAAGCGATAATGTAGAACCACATACACTACCTTGAGATGTTGAACCATTTGAACTTAATACTTCAGAAACTACTCTTATTGCATAAGGGAAATCTTCTTTTGAAGGAAGTACTGGTACTAAAGCTCTCTCAGCTAAAGCTCCATGTCCTATTTCTCTTCTTCCTGGTCCTCTTGACGGTCTAGCTTCACCAACACTGTATGCAGGGAAGTTATAGTTGTGCATATATCTCTTGTTTTCTTCTTCATCAAGGCCATCTAATATTTGAGCATCTCCAAGCGATCCAAGTGTAGTTATTGACATAACCTGAGTTTGACCTCTTGTAAATAATCCAGAACCATGAGTTCTTGGTATGAATCCATTATCACACCATATTGGTCTTATTTCATCTGGTCTTCTGTTATCTGGTCTTATATTTTCATGTACTATAAGCTTTCTAACTTCTTCCTTTATTATTGCATGAAGAGTATCTTCTATATCTCCACCAAATGTATCAGCTATTTCTTCAAAATGAGTAAAAGTAGCTTCCTTTACTGCATCCATTTTTTCCATTCTTTCAAGCTTTTCTATAGTTTTTACAGCTTCTTTCATATCTGCTGTAGCAAATTCACGAACTGCTTTTTCAACGTCTTCATCTATTTGATGTAATTTAACTTCTATTTTCTCTTTTCCAACTTCAGCTACTATAGTTTCTATAAATGCTACAACTTTTTTAATTTCTTCGTGTGCAAATAATATAGCTTCAAGCATTAAAGCATCTGGTATTTCCTCAGCTCCAGCTTCAACCATCATTATAGCTTCCTTAGTTCCAGATACCACAAGGTGCAGAGAACTCTTTTCTCTTTGATCTGCAGTTGGGTTTACTACGAATGCACCATCTACTAATCCTACACAAATAGAACCTGTTGGCCCATTGAAAGGTATATCTGATATTGAAAGTGCTATAGATGAACCTATCATGGCAACGATATCAGGAGTACAATCTTGGTCTACTGATAATACAGTAGCTACAACTTGTACATCATTTCTAAATCCTTTTGGGAATAAAGGTCTTATAGGTCTATCTATAAGTCTTGATGTAAGTATCGCTTTTTCTGAAGGTCTTCCTTCTCTTTTTAAAAATCCACCTGGTATTTTTCCAACTGCATATAATTTTTCTTCATAATCAACACTTAGAGGGAAAAAATCTATTCCATCTCTTGGCTTTCCTGACTTAGACACGTTTACCATAAGCATAGTTTCACCATATCTAAGTATTGCGCTTCCGCTAGCTAATTCAGCTATTTTTCCTATTTCAACAGAGAATTCTCTTCCTGCTAAATCCATTTTAAATATTTTATGTTCAAACATTAATGTTTGCCTCCTCTTTTTTAAAACCGTTTTTATCATCCTACGTACTATATTATCAAAAATATTAGAAATTAACAACATAAAAGTCATATACTACCTTATATTGATAATTTTTGAAGTACACTATAAACAGTAACATCTTTTTTGTTTCACTTATTATTTACTTATTTATATAAATTTAGTCATATCTAATTTGACCAAATATAACATAATTATATGATTGAATATACAAAAAAAAGAGACGATATATATCTTCTCTTTTATAATAAAGTTAATTATTATTTTCTTAATCCTAACTTAGCTATTAACGCTCTGTATCCTTCTAAGTCTCTATCTTTTAAGTAAGCTAGTAAATTTCTTCTTCTACCAACCATCTTTAATAATCCTCTTCTTGAATGGTGATCTTTCTTGTGAGTCTTTAAGTGACCGTTTAATTCGTTTATTCTAGCTGTTAATAAAGCTATTTGTACTTCTGGAGAACCAGTATCTCCTTCAGCTCTTCCGTATTCTTTCATTATTTCTGCTTTGTTCATCATCATAGTGATTTACCTCCATATTTTTAAAATCGCCTATTACTAAGCATTGATTGGAGTAATCTAATGCCGAGTAATGGTTTATTTACTTGATTATTTTATCATATATTGTTTCGTTTTGCAAATATACTTTTCAAATACATAACTAGTATCTTTTTCTAGCTGATTTTTTAATTCTTCTAAAGATGAAAACTTCTTCTCATCTCTTGTTCTTTCTAAAAACTCAACTTTTATGATTTTTCCATATATTTCTTCATTGAATTCTAGAATATTAGTTTCAATAGATAGGCTTTTACCATTTACTGTAGGATTATACCCTATATTAGTTGCTCCATAATATATTTTACCATCTATATATACTTTTGTAGCATATATTCCTGTTTTAGGTGTAATCATATTTTTATCTATTTCTATATTAGCTGTTGGAAATCCTATTGTTCTTCCAAGCTGTCTACATTGGATTACTTTTCCTTCTATCTCATAATTATATCCTAAATATTTTTTTACATGAGATACCTTTCCTTGAGAAACTAAACTTCTAATATACGTGCTACTTACTCTTGTCCCATCTATTTTTATAGGTTTTAGTACCTCTAGTTCAAAATTATGTTTTTTAGCTAGCATTTTTAATAAATCAGTGTTACCTTCTTTATTTCTAGCATATGTAAAATCATATCCTACTATGACTTTCTCTGCTCCTAGCTTATTAACCAATATATTTTTAACAAACTCTTCTGCCGATATCTTGGTCATATATTCATCAAAAGGTACACTTACTATTATATCAACACCTAATTTTCTTAGTCTACGTGTTTTTTCTTTATTACTAATAATATTTTTTATAGAATTAGAAACAAAGTAATTTGCTGGGTGATTTTCAAAAGTAAATACAACACTTTTCATATTATTTTCTTTTCCATAATCTATCGCTTTTTTTATAAGAACTTGATGTCCTTTATGAAGGCCATCAAAATTTCCTATTGTAACAACACTTCTTTTTATATTATCTATTACATTTATAGATTTTATAATAGTCATAATGATTTCCCCACCACGTTATAGTTATTTTATACTATAAATAGTTTATCACTTTTTACATTTACAATGTTGTCTTTTTTTGATAATTTTCCAACTCCTAAAAATTCACTTTGACTATAAACTCTTACAAATTCATCATTTTCATCAAAGTTCTTTTCTAAGAACCTTCTTTCATCTATTATGCCACCATTTATATAATACTTTTCAGCATTTGGATGAATTACTATAGATTTGAAATTAGATAGTACATAATCTATATCATATAAATGCTTATCTAATGTGTCATTTTCTTTAAATTCCTTTAATTCTTCTAATGTTATACCATTTTCTAAGTTAAATTTGCCTGATGCTGTTCTAAGTAAAAAAGACATATGCCCTCCACATCCTAGCTCATTTCCTACATCAAAACAAATACTTCTTACATAAGTTCCTTTAGAACATTGTACGTAAAACATTATTTTATTTCCATTTATACTTAATATATCAAGCTTTTTTATGTGTACTGGGCGTGTTTTTAGATTTATCTCATCAGCCCTTCCACTTCTAACTAAATCACACATTCTTTTTCCATTTACTTTTAATGCTGAATACATCGGTGGTAATTGGTTTAGATGTCCTCTTTGAGTATCAAATGCTTTTTCTATTTCTTCATTTGTGAAATTGAAATTTTCTACTCTTTCTACTATTTCACCTGAAGAATCATAAGTATCTGTAGTTATACCAAGAGTCAACTCACATATATACGATTTATCTTTATTAAGTATAAGTTCACTTACTTTAGTTGCTTTTCCTATACATATAGGTAATACCCCTGACGCATCTGGGTCAAGGGTACCTGTATGTCCAACTTTTTTTATGTTTAAGGTTTTTCTTACAGCACTTACAACATCATGAGATGTCATACCTGTAGGTTTTATTATATTTACAATTTTATTCATATTTCATCACCTTAGATTGTTTTTAATACAGCTTCTAGTACCTTCTGCTTAGCATTTTCAACACTATCATAGATAGTACATCCTGATGCTCTTACATGTCCTCCACCATTAAAGCTTTGAGCTATAAGGCTTACGTCTACATAATTTTTCGATCTTAAACTAACCTTGACTTCATTTTCTTTCTTTTCCTTTATAAGAATCCCAACTTCTACGCCTTCTATATCTCTTGTATATGATGTTATTCCGTCTACATCATTAAAGCTTATCTCATTTCTCTTTAGCATCTCTTTAGTTACCATTATACTAGCAATTTTACCATCAACTATATCTAATGTATTTAAAGCTTCTCCTAATAATTTATAATAATTATATGAATTACTTTGGAATACGGCTTGAATTATCATATCTCTCTTTGCACCTTTTAATAGAAGTTGCCTTGCCATTTCAAAACTACTTGGATGAGTACTTGAATATGCAAAGTTACCAGTATCAGTAGCTAAACCAGTATAAAGAGCTGTAGCTGTAGTTTCATCTATAAAATCTATATTTTGAGTTTCATTAAATCTAACTAATAAATTATATACTAATTCACAAGTAGATGATGCATGTACATCTATATAATTAAAATCGCCATAAGAATCATTACTTGCATGATGATCTATACATACTATTTTTTTAGCATTATCTCTTAATTCATCACTTAAACATATTCTATTTTTGTCTCCACAATCAAGAGCTATTATACTGTAATCTTTCAAATCAATTTCACTAGATTTTAAGATATTTATATCTTCTACTAAAAATTTTAAATTTTGTGGTGTATTATCATCTAATACGTAGTAAACGTTTTTTCCTAGTTTCTTTAAACTATAATATATACCAAGAGTTGAACCTATATTATCACCATCAGGACTAATATGAGAAGTAACGATAAAATCGTTACTTCCCTTTATATATTCAATAATATTATCTATATTATTCATCAAAGCTTTCCTCTTCATTAGAAGATACTTCGTTGTTATTATTTTCATTAACTTTTCTTATTAAATCAGACATATACATTCCGTTTTTAATAGAATCATCAATTTTAAATATTATTTGAGGAGTATGTCTAAGCTTTACGTTTCTACTTACTTCTCTTCTTATATAGGCTACTGCATTTCTTAGTCCTTTTAATGTAGATTCTTCGTCTCCACCTAATATACTTACATATATATAGGCATAACTTAAATCATTTGTAACTTCAACATCAGTTACACTAACCATAGATGTTATTCTAGGGTCTTTTATTCCGCTTATAAGCATTGTACTTACAACTTTTCTTATTTCTTCAGCTATTCTTCTAGTTCTATTATATGATGCCATTAGTATCGACCTCTTTTATATCTATTTTAATTTTCTTTCTATCTCTTTAGTTATATATCCTTCAACTATATCGCCTTCTTTTAAATCGCTATAGTTTACGAAAGTCATACCACATTCATACCCTGTGTTAACTTCTTTAACATCATCTTTGAATCTTCTAAGTGCAGCTAGTTGTCCTTCATGGATTATTATTCCATCTCTAACTATTCTTATTTTAGATCCTCTGAATATCTTACCACTAGTTACATAACATCCTGCTATTGTACCTACTCCAGATAATTTGAAAGTTTCTCTAACTTCAGCTTTCCCTGTATCTTCATCTCTGAATTCAGGATCTAACATACCCGTCATAGCAGCTTGAACATCTTCTATAGCCTTGTATATTATAGTGTAACTTCTTATATCTACTTTTTCCTTTTGTCCCATTAATTCTGCTCCTGGAACTGGTCTTACGTTGAATCCTATTATTATTGCATTAGACGCAGTAGCAAGCATAACATCAGATTCAGTTATTGCTCCAACTCCACCATGTATTACTCTAACTGCTACTTCATCATTAGATAATTTTTCTAAAGATTGCTTAACAGCTTGAACAGAACCTTGTACATCTGCCTTTATAACTATGTTAAGTTCTTTAACTTCAGCATCACCCATTTGATCGAAGAAATCATCAAGTGACATTCTTTGGTTAGATTTTAACATTTCTTCTCTAGCTATTTGTGTTCTCTTCTCAGCTACACTTCTAGCTATTTTATCAGTCGGAACTGATACGAATTGATCTCCACCTTGTGGAACTTCAGATAAACCTAATATTTCTACTGCTGTAGAAGGTCCTGCAGTCTTAACTCTTTTTCCTTTAGAGTTTATCATTGCTCTTACTTTACCACATGCAACACCTGCAACTATTGGATCTCCAACTTTAAGTGTTCCACCTTGAACAAGTACTGTAGCAACCGGTCCTCTACCTTTATCAAGTTCTGCTTCTATAACAGTACCAACAGCTCTTTTGTTAGGGTTAGCTTTTAATTCTTCCATTTCAGCAACTAAAAGTACCATTTCAAGTAAAGTATCTATACCTTCTCTTTTTAAAGCTGATACTGGAACTGCTATAACTTCTCCACCCCAGTCTTCAACTAATAATCCTTGATCAGCTAATTCTTGCTTAACCTTATCAGGGTTTGCTCCTGGCTTATCTATTTTGTTTATAGCAACTATTAAAGGTACTCCAGCAGCCTTAGCATGGTTTATAGCTTCTACAGTTTGAGGCATTATACCATCATCTGCTGCAACAACTAATATTGCCATATCCGTAACTTGCGCTCCCCTAGCTCTCATAGATGTGAAGGCCTCATGTCCTGGAGTATCTAAGAATACTATCTTTTGATCATTTATTACAACTTCAGAAGCTCCTATATGTTGAGTTATTCCTCCTGCTTCACTTGAAGTTACATGAGTTGATCTTATAGCATCTAGTAAAGAAGTTTTACCGTGGTCAACGTGTCCCATAACTGTAACAACCGGTGGTCTTTGTGCTAAATCTTCTTCTCTATCTTCTTCTATTTCCATTAAAGCATCTATTGCTTCTGTTTCTTCTTCATCTGATCCACCTATAACTATTTCTAATCCATATTCGCTAGCTACTAATGATCCTATTTCAAAACTTATTTCTTGGTTTATTGAAGCCATTGTTCCCATTTTCATAAGTTTCATTATTATTTCAGATGCAGACTTATCTAACTTATTAGCTAATTCTTGAACTGTTAATTTACCATCTATTACTCTAGTTGATCCATTAGTTACAGCCACTTCACCTTTTAATATTTCTAAAGCTAATTCTAATTCAGTTTCTTCTAATTCAGTATTTTCATCTTCTGCATTTATTTCTAATTCTCTTAATTTAGCTAGTACGTCTTCATTTGACATTCCTAGATCTTTTGCTATTTGGTATACTCTTGTTTTTGACACAAGATCACCCCCTATTATATTTTTGGTTCTTCCATTAATTCTATTATTTTGTTAGCAAAGTTTGCATCCTTAATTCCCAATGCTGCTCTTGGAGCTTTTCCTATTGCCAATCCTAATTGTAGTTTAGTTGAAAAATATACGTATCGTATATTTCTGTATGATGATTTATCTTTAAATAATTTTTTAGTATTTTCTGATGCATCATCAGCCACTATAACTAATTTTACATTTCCTCGTCTAATTTCAAGCAGTGTAGAGTCATCTCCTGATACCATCTTGCCTGCACGAGTTGCAAGTCCTAAAAATGAGTATATTTTTTCTTCATTAGTTTTCATAAGCTTCAAGCTCCTTAAGTAGATTTTCATATACCTCATTAGGTACTTCTATTTTGAATGTTTTATTTAAAGCTTTGGTTTTTATAGCCTTTTTTAAACATTCAACATCTTTACATATATATGCACCTCTACCATTTGCTTTTCCACTTGGGTCTAAAAATATTTGTCCATCCTTATTCTTGACAATTCTTATTAAGCCTTTTTTAGAGTCTCTCTCTTGACAAGCTATGCATTTTCTTTGAGGAATCTTTTTTTGCTTTTCCAAAGAATACCCCTCCTTTATTACTCAGCGTCTAGTTCGTTATCTTCATTTACAGGAGCTTGTATTCCTGCTTGAGATTCGCTTTTTATATCTATTTTCCAGTTAGTAAGTTTAGCTGCAAGTCTTGCATTTTGTCCTTCTTTACCTATTGCTAATGATAATTGATAGTCAGGCACAACAACTGAAGCTGATTTTTCTGATTCATTTATATCTACTTTAACAACCTTTGATGGGCTTAAAGCTGCACATATGAATTCAGCTGGATCATCACTATATTTTATTATATCGATTTTCTCATCACCAAGTTCATCAACTATATTTTTTACTCTTGAACCTTTTGGACCAACACAAGATCCAATTGGGTCTATCTTTTCATCTATAGATTTAACTGCCATCTTAGTTCTAGATCCTGCTTCTCTAGCTATAGATTTAATTTGAACTATACCTTCAAATATTTCAGGTACTTCAAATTCAAATAATCTCTTAACTAAACCTGGATGACTTCTTGATACTACGATTTGAGGTCCTTTATTGCTTTTTTTCACTTCTAGTATATAAACCTTTAATTGTTGACCTGGTTTGTAATGTTCCCCTTGTATTTGCTCCGGTTGTGTCATTACAGCTTCTATTTTCCCAAGATTTATATGAACTATATTTTTATTCATTCTAGCTACTTCACCTGTAACTATTTCATTTTCTTTATCCATGTATTCTTTGTATACTATATCTCTTTCAGCTTCTCTTATTCTTTGAACAACAACTTGCTTTGCCGTTTGAGCTGCTATTCTTCCAAAGTCCATAGGAGTTACTTCATGCTCTATTATATCTCCTAACTCATAGCTAGGGCTTATTTCTCTAGCGTCTTTAAGCTCTATTTCTAAGAAAGTATCATATAAATCCGATTCATCAACTACTACTCTTTGAGAAAATACTTTTATATCTCCTCCTCCGACTCTGTCAAACTCAACTCTAACGTTTTGAGCTGATCCAAAGTTTTTCTTGTATGCAGTTAAAAGTGCTTGTTCTATAGTATCTATAAGTATCTCTTTATCTATACCTCTGTCTTTTTCTAGTTCGTCTAATGCTTCCATAAATTCGTGATTCATTTACTTTTCCTCCCTGTTATGCTACGTCTAAAACTTTATTGCAAGTCTAACAAGTGCTACTTCTTTTTTGCCAAACTCAACTTCGTTTCCATCTATTATCACTTTTATATTTTTATCTTCAGTTAATCCAACTAATTCGCCTTCAAATTGCTTTGATCCGTTCATTGGTGTATATAATTTTATTTCAACATCTCTACCTTGATATCTTATAAAATCTTTATCTTTTTTAAGTGGTCTGTCAAGCCCTGGTGATGATACCTCTAAGAAGTAATTATCCTTTATAGGATCTTTTACATCTAGAACTTCACTTAATGCTCTACTTACTTCTTCACAGTCACTTAAAGCTATTCCGCCTTCTTTGTCTATGTATATTCTTAAGTAGTATTCACCAGCCTCTTTAATGTATTCTACATCTACGATTTCAAATCCACGTGGGTCAGTTATTTCTGCTACCATTTCTTCGATTATAGCTTCTATACTCTTTTTCATTTGTTTACCTCCTATTCAGTTGTCAGTTTAGTATTTAAAACAAAAGAGTGAGCACATCTGTCTCACTCTTAGTTTCTGCAAAATATACTATTTTATATACTATCATAACATATATTAATTACTGTTGCAAATTTTTTAAATTTCAGTCTACTTCATTATAACTCATAGCATAAACATAATAGCCCTACATTTAGTAAGGCTATCTGTTATTTATTATCATTATATTTAGCTTTAGATATCATTTGAGTCATAGTTCCCATTGGGCAATATACACACCATGATCGAGGTTTGTATAAAAGCATTGTTATTATACCAAGTACTGTAGATGTAACCATTACACTAAAGAATCCAAATGCAAACTGTGCTACCCATGGATTAACCATGCTAACCTCGACCCAGTTCCAAGGCATTTTAAATGTCCAAAGTATAGTTATAACTTCTTTTAACCCATTGCTACCTTTAAACACTAAATAAGTATTAAATATCATATTTGAAAACATAATCATAAAAAATGCTAAAAATCCATATCTAAAAGTTTTACTTCTTAAAAATTTAGGAATATCTCTATATCTTGATAACTTCATTTTATTTCCCATTAAATCTAATAATTGACCTCTTCCACAATAATTATTACAATAGCTCTTTCCCTTACCACCTATAGACATTATTAGTGGAACTAGTAAACATATCATACCTAACCATGCAAATAATATATTAAATATTCCTAAAAGTAAGTACATTGCACTTATTATCCACATATAATCTTTCCAAGTCTTTTTTTGTTTTTTCATTATTTATCCACCTCCATTTTTTGAACTTCTATAACAGATGCTGGACATACTTTTGCACATTTTCCACAGCCTACACATTTATCTATGTTTATCTTTGCAAATACACCTTTTTCTATAGTTATAATGTTTAGTGGACATACTTTAACACAACTTCCACAAGCTACACATTCATTAATATTTACTATTGCTTTTTTCTTTAACATTTTTGTCCCTCCTACTTGTTGTTATGTTCCCATTATATGTTTTTTTTAGTTTAAGTTCTGTAACAAAGTCACATTTCTATATAAGAAAACTTGCTGACTATCTCAGTTATCTTTTCGTGAGTATATATCTCTAATTATAAATAGGAACTTCAAATGAAGTTCCTATTTATAAATTATCCTATATATTTTTTAATTATAAGTTTAGATATTATTACACTACTTTTAACTCTATATACTCTTCTTCAATATTGCCTTGGCATTTTTTTAATATATTTCTAGATAAAACAAATACAATTAACTCAGATACAAAGGTTGCTATCCATATTCCCTTACCTCCAAACAAAAGTATCATAGCTACTAAACTAAGCGTTATAACAACTATTCCTCTTCCTAAAGATACCATACTCGCTAGTACTGGTTCACCTACTGCAACACAGAATCCCGAGGTAATTATATTGTATCCCATTATTAAAAACGCTAATGAGAATACTCTTGAAATAGTTACTGTATAGTCAAATAGTTGCTTATCTACATTACTTATAAACATAGAAACTATTTGATTTGTAAAAACAACAACTATTAAAAATGCGATTATTGAAGCTATCTTTACCGTTTTTAGTGCCATATCAAGAATTGATAATACTGCATTTTTATCGTTCTTTCCATAATAATAACTACAAATTGGCTGTATCCCTTGAGAAATTCCCATCATAGTAGTTAAAACCAATGTATTAATATAACAAATAACACTATAACTTACCAAAGCCTCTTCTCCAATAATTTTTAATATACTTATATTAAAAATTAAAACGACCACAGCCATACTAACTTCTGTTGTACAATCTGGTATTCCTATTGATATTATTTTCTTTATTATAGAAAAATCAAATTTAAACTTAACAAATTGTAATTTCCCTTTTTTTCTTAAAAAATGTATAAAGAAAAATAAAAAAGAAAGTATTCTAGCTATTCCTGTTGCAAATGCAGCACCTTCAACTCCATAGCCTAGCTTTAATACAAATATATAATCTAGTACTATATTTGTTATTGCCGATATCAATACACCTATAGTTGCAAGGTGAGGATAACCATCACTTTTTATTAAAACTTCTAGCGAATATGATACTATGTAAAATCCAACAAATAGTATTATTGTTCCTAAATACTCTTTTACATATTGCAAAGTCGAACTTGTAGCCCCTAAAAATATTGCCAGTTTATCTAAATTTAATAAACTCAATATAACTATAATAGCTGATAAAATTGATACTACTACTATATTTAAAGTAAAATATTCATTTGCTTTTTTATTGTCTCCATTGCCTAAAGCCATAGATACTATAGTAGTTGTTCCTGTTGAAAAAAGTATAGACAATGCAAATATAGTATTTATATATGGTGTTGATATATTTACAGCAGCTAGTGCCTCATTTCCAACCCCTTTACTTACAAATATTCCATCTACCATCGAATATAGTGAAAATACCCACATTGCTGATACTGAAGGTATTACGTATTTTCTAAATTGCGATTTTAAATCTTTTATGTTTTCCATTTGATAACATCTCCTTTCTTTCCTACCTACAAAACTATAAACTATGGTATAATACACAAGTCAACAAACTATTTCAAAATTATTTTGGTGGTGATTATTTGAAAAGAAAATACTATAAAACAGGCGAACTTTCAAAAATATATAAACTTGGAAGAGATTCTATAAAATATTATGAAAAGCTAGGTCTTTTAAATCCTAAAAGAGATACTAATGATTACAGAATGTACACTATCAAAGATGTATGCAATCTAAATCTAATAAGAGAGCTTAGAAGTCTTGATTTTTCTATGCCAAGAATAAAGGAATATCTTCTAAATAGAAATATTAAGAGCACTAAAAATATGCTTAATGAAGAAATTGAACTTATTGAAAAAAGAGTTGAAGAGTTGAATACTCATAAAGAATCTCTTAAAAAAAGGTTAGCTTCTATTGATAAATGTATAGAACATACTACTTTTGATAGAATTGAGCTTTTATATTTAAATAAAAGGAAGGCTCTTACTATTGACTCTAATGTTACATTTGATGAAAATGTTGATTATTTAATACAAAGATTAAGCGAAAAGTTTGAAGATAAATTCTATATTCTTGGAAACAGTAATTTCGGTGCTATATTTGATTCTAGCCGTATTTCCAATAACATTTTCAATAGTTATAAATACACATTTTGCTTGCTTGATGATAATGCTACAAATTATAATTTCATTTTAGATGAAGGTTATTACGTTACTTATACTTACAAAGGTGATTATAAACAGTATTGTCAAATTTTTGATATGCTTTATAAATTCATTGAAATCAATAAATATACAATTTTAGGGGATCCTATTGAGATTTATAAGATAGATATTTATGAGACTGCTATCGAAGATGAGTATGTTACTCAAGTTCAAATTCCGGTTAAGCTTCTTAGTGATTTATCAATATAAAAAGGAACTTTTTTAAAGTTCCTTTTTTTATAAAATATACATTTTTCTAAATAATTTATGATACTATTAATGTTTCTTTCTATTACTATACATTATCATTTGTATTCATACTACTTAATTCTCCATCTACTATAGATATAATTCTATCAGCTTTTTTAGCAATATTTTCATTATGAGTAATCATTATTAATGTTTGATTGTATTTTTTTATAGAAGTTTTAAGTAAATTCATAACTTCTTCTGTAGTCTTTGTATCTAAGTTACCAGTAGGTTCATCTGCAAGTATTATACTTGGTTTTGCACATAATGCACGAGCTATTGCTACCCTTTGTTGTTGTCCTCCCGATAATTGACTTGGTAGATGAGTTTTTCTATCTCCTATTCCAAGTAAATTCATAAGGTCATTTATGTAAGCTTCATCTACTTTTTGGTTATCTAATTTTAATGGTAGTTCTACATTTTCTTTAACGTTTAAAACTGGTATTAAATTATATTGTTGAAATACAAATCCAACTTGTTTTCTTCTGTATTTTGCTAGTTCTTTATCACTTAAACAGCATATATCTTTTCCATTTACTTTTATTGTTCCACTACTTGGTCGCTCTAATCCCCCTACTATGTGTAGAAAGGTACTTTTTCCACTTCCACTAGGACCTACTATCGCTACAAATTCCCCTTTGTTTATTTTTAAGTTTGCATTTTCAAGTGCATTTACACTTGTTTCTTTTTTTCCATATATTTTACCTAAATTTATCGTTTCAAGTATTACCATAATGACCCCTCTATTCTATAATATTTATAGCTTCTACTATATTGCTTTCTTTTATTTTTATTGCTGGTAGATATGTTGCAAATAGTCCTATTAATATGTTTGCTATAGTTATTAATATATAATCTATATAAGCTATTTCAAATTCTAATCCAACATATTCAAATCCCCATGTATTGTATAATCTAATTTGCAATAATATTCCTAGTATTATTACAGTTATACTTGAAAGTATTCCATACAATAATCCTTCATATATTATCATTTTTCTAAAATCTTCATTTGATATTCCTACTGCTCTTAACATTCCAAATTCACTAGTTCTAGATGTTATATTGTAACTAACATTATTGATTATATTAAACATACTTATTGTAAATATAACTAGTATAATACCATACCTAGACATTTTTATTTTTTCGTCTGATTGTTTGTCAATTTCTTTTTCTTTTATCATACATCTTGTTGTTGTTCCTGGAGTTTTACTACTTATTTTCCCCAATTTTTTATTTATAGATTTATAATTTGCTCCTTCTTTTATGTTTGCATAAATTAAGTTATATGTATTTATTCCTGTAATTTTTTCCATGTATTCATTACTTGTTATAACATCTATACCACTATCACAAGAGTACATCCAATCATCTGCAAATGGATAATCGACTATTGCTCCAACTTTAAATTCATAGTATTCATAATCATAGTTGTCTCCATCTTTCATATCCCAATAATTTGCTTCATCATCTATCGTTTTCATTTTCCCTTTTGGCGATTTTACTTTAACTGTATCTCCTACTTTTATATCTACAGCTGGTTTACCTCCACCTGTAATTTTATTACTATATTCACCATCACTATACGTATGAGGCATATACAATACAACTGTATTACTATTTTTCATTTTTTCTATATCTATTTTTCCACTTACTATATAATCATTTAATGATTTTATCATTTCATCATTATATCCTTTTATTTGCTGTTTGATTGTGTATGTATTTTTTTCTTTATTTTCTAAAAGTTCACGTCCTCCTCTTACTCTTTTAGAATTTTCATCTTGATCTTTATAATAGTTCAAATCTTTAAATTTTTCTTTTGGTATATCCATTCTTGTTTGTAAAATACTTGCTATTTTGACTTCTTTGATTCCATCTATTTTCTTTATTTCTTTTATTTGTTCTTTACTAAGAGCACTATTTGAATTATAAAAACTATTAGTATTTAAAATAAAATCTCCATTTTTATAAAATTCTAAATCACTATTTTTTATTCTTTCTTTATATTCTTTAGCTGTATAGTTTTCCTTTATAATCATTAATCCACCTATACTCATAGATAAAACAATTATTACAAGACCACATTTATCTCTAAATATGTTTCTCATAGACACACTTTTAGTTATAGGTATATATTTACTTAATTTATTTACTATAAAACTATTTTTCTTTACTTTTTTATTATTACTTAAATTCTTTCTTATGGCATCTATTGTTGAGACTTTTCTTATTCTTATATAAGTTAATACACTTATGATAAGAATAACTGAAAGTGTGCAACCTATTGCTAAAAGTATTATATTAACAGGTATTACAAAAGGAGTAATTACTCCATTAACTTCAAATTTTATATTGCCTGATAGTTTATTAAAAATTTGTGCTCCACCCATTCCAGTTAATATTCCTATTGGTAATCCTAATAAACTAAGTATTAATAATTCATATATCATAAATTTAAATATTTTAAAATTAGTAGATCCTAAAGCTTTTAATACTCCATATTCTCTAATTCTTTGATATATCGATATACTATATATGCTATACATTACAAATCCCGCAAATAAACTTACAACTATTGCGGTATTTTTACTTTCTTTATCTAATACTCCATTTGCCATAACAGCATATATAACTTCTTTATTTTCCCTAATATTATCTTTTTTATTGAATTTAGCTTTTTTAGATATCTCTTTTATATTTTTAGTTATGTCAGTGTTTTCATAAAATTCTACATATGCATCAAATTTATTGGTATTTACTTCATCTAAATTCATAAACATTTCACATACGCCTACACTTTTTGCGGTATATCTATCACTAAGTATTCCTACTACTTTAAAAGTTTCTGGCTTTTCTTTTTCATATAATTTAAATGTTAATTCTTGATTTATGTTAGGCTCTAATCCTAAACAATTTAAAATCCATTCTTCAACAATAACCTCATTTTTTCCTTTTGGTAATCTCCCTTTTAAAAGCTTTGATTCTTTAGTTAAATAGTTTTCACTTGCATGTTGTATATTTATAGGTATTTTTTCACCTACATCACTTGATGCATAATAAGATGTTATACTCATGTCTTTTATGTCATTTCCTTGTTTTACAATTTCTAATTGTTCTTTATTTATATCTTTAAACCTTACATGCTGTGTACCACATTCTCTTTTCATTCTATCTAAATCTGCTTGTTGAGCACTTCTTGACAAAGTACCTACCCCTACTATAAGAGCTGTCCCAAGTACTATACTAAGTATTATTGCTAATGACCTTGCCTTATAACTTTTTATATATTTCATTACTATACTTAAATCATTCCTCATATTTACCACTTCCTTCCTTTTGAATAACTTAATTATATATTTCTTTAAAAAATGTAGCAAATTGCACTTTTTCAAGTTTTTAAGGCTTTTTTACATAAATATATATATCTATATTCAAGTTTTAATAGTTTCTTTGTAAATTTCCACTTTTTACATATTTTTTTATAAATGATATACTCTTAATATAAGTTAGAAATCAGGGGTGAGTTATGGACAATATTTTTGGTTTTCCTATATATATTTTAATTTTGTTTATAGGAATTAATATTTTATGGAGTAAATATAATTTTTATAAAAAATTATCGTTATTAAAAAGATGTTTAATTACAACAGCTATATCAATTATTCTGTTTTATTTGATTGAAAATGTTTTAGCATTAACTTTAATTAATCTTCGTTCTAAATTTCTACTAATAGGATTATTTAAAATATTTATATCTTTTATATGTGCAATTATTTGTTTTTATATAGGATTTAAATTTATAAAACTATTAGATGACAATAATTTAAAAGAATGTGAACTTGAAAATCAAATTAGTAAAATTAAGCACAAAGATAATATAATAGCTAAATTGAGAAGTCAAAAACACGATTACTTAAAGCATTTGCAAGTTGTATATTCTTTGCTTAACACTGGGCTTAGTGATGATGCAAAGAACTATATAACTAATATTTCAAATAGTTTTAGGTCTAAAACATCTAGATATGGCAAAGTTTCTTATTTAGATGCTATAGCTTCTTTAAAGTATGAAGAATGTCTTATGAAAAACATTACTTTTGATGTTTATATACAAGATTTTATAGATAATTTAGCTATAGAACCTAATGATATGAGCTCTGTTCTTCTTAATATTATAGACAATGCCATTGATTCTTTGTCTAATATTTCTAAAGAAAATAAATATATAAAGCTTTTTGTATATGAAGATGAGTTTCAATATGTTATTTCTATAAAAAATAATGGATTTAAAATTTATAATACAGATGATATATTTTTAGAAGGATTTTCTACAAAGGATGGACAAGATAAGGGGTACGGTCTTTATTTAGTTAAAAATATATTAGATAAATATGGTTATCATATTTTTGCTAGTAGTGATGAATTTATTACTGAATTTACAATTTTAATTCCTAAATACTGCTAAATTGATATTTATGATAAGACTTAGGTTCTGGTAGCTCTACTACACTAAATATTAATTATACTAATTGTTTACTTATTCAGATGTAGAATTATTATATATATGATTCACGATATCGTGACGATAATACTTAAGTTTATATTTCACGATATCGAGAAAATACTTTTTAAATTGTATGGGGGGTTTTATGATAAAAGTTTTAGTTTGCGATGATGATAAGGCTGTTAGAGATGATATAGAAAATACAATTAAAGAATGTGGTTTTGTTGATTATGTAAAAAAGGTTAAAAACGGCCTAGAGGCTATTGAGTTTATAAAAAATGAGAAAATAGATTTACTTATAATAGATATTGACATGCCTTATAAAAATGGTATTGATTGCGCTAAGGAAATTATAGCTTTTGATAAGGACGTTCATATAATCTTTGTTACTGGATTTGCTGATTATAGTTTGGAAAGTTTTAAGGTACATCCTGTTGATTTTATTGTTAAGCCTTTTACTAAAGAGAAAATATTAGATTCTTTAAACATAGCTATTGACCATGTTAATTCTCATAAGTTGGCTAAGAATAATTTTATTGAGGATACTTTGTTTTTATATAAAATTAGAAAGCAAATTCATATGATTAATTTTGATGATATCGTTATGTTTGAGAAAAATTCTAGGGCTATTAATTTATATACTAAAGATCATGATGTCATTAAATTTTATGAGAGTTTTGAGGATTTAGAAAAACGACTACCTCCTAATTTTTTTACAACTCATAAAAGTTATATTGTTAACTTGAAGCTTATACATAAGGTTATTCCTATAAATAAGTCTTCTTTAGAAATTAGTTTTATAAATTTTCAAGAAAGTGCTACTCTTAGCAAATCTTTGGAGAAAGATTTCCTTTATAGATTTTATAGGACTAAGAGATTTTAAAAAATTCACTTTGCTCATGTCGCCAACGATATACCTTCGCTACCGTGTCAGGTACATCCGTTACTCAAAATGTCACGATATAGTGAAATTAAGTTAATCTTAATTCACACTATCGTGACATTTTTATGTTCCATTTATATTTTACTTTTAACGTTATCATTAAATTATAATTTTTAGTTTGTTAATTGATTATTCTTTTAAATCTGTCTACGTATGTTTTATCATAATCTATAACTCCTATATTTTCGTCGCTTGCTATTTTCTTTATTTTATTTTTCTCGATATATTTATCAAATATCTCAATTTCTAAATATGTATCCATTTCCTCTTTAGTTCCATCAATACTACCAAGTGTATCATTAAGATTTATAGAACTTTTATCTTTAAAGTTTACAATATAATAAAACTCATTTTTACTTTTACTTAAAGAAATTTCTTTTCCATGCACTCCAGTTTCTACATAGTCTATATCCTCTAATGTATATGTTTTTCCAGTTGGTTTTAAAAATGAATAATTTGTTATTTTATCTTTTTGAATAACACTTACATTTACAATTATTGCATATATTAAAATTATGTTTGTCAGTAAAAATAGAAACTTATGTTTTTTTATAATTTCATTTAATTTTTTTGAAAAATTATTAAATATGTATTTTACTCCTATAAAAACGATAAAATATATTTGCAAAATAAATATTAGCCTATTCCCCGGTTTATTAAACAACCACATAAAGTAATCCTCTGGTATAAATATAGCTTTTTGTATATGTGAAACTAACATATACGAAACCATAGCAAATATAAATGAAAAAACACATACAAGCATCCATTTTTTAATATTTACTAAATCATTTTCAGATTTCAAAATTTACACTCTCCCTATTATTTTTATATAATTATATCAACATTTCCAATTAATGTAAAATATCAGTGTTATAATTTTGCTTAAGCAATAGTCTTAGGGAAACATTTCGTATCAACTCAAAACATCCATTGTTTAAAGTATCATTTTGATTATAAAAGATTTTTAAAATATTCATTTGTAATTTTTTATAATCGAATTTTTCATTGTTTTATAAAAAGTCGTTTAAAATAAATTAAATTATGATATAATATAGATATATAAAAATAAAAAAAGAAATTACAATCTAGTGAGATAGAGTGTGATTTCTATGTAATAAAAATCATTTATCTTTTAAAGTCACTCTTATCGCCATTAGAGTGATTTTTTAGTTTATCATAAATAAAACATCCTATAATACTAAATATTACAGTATCTGAATTGATTAATAATAACTTTAGCATTTCCATACTTCCACCTCCTTCCTTATCGGAAGTAGGTTTCTTCTTTAGTATAGAAACCATCACTCTTAGATTGCAATTTCTAAACTTTATTATATCATAATATACTATAAAAGTCGTCTGTATTTTAAAGTGTCGACTTTTATAGTATATGTATTTAATTAAAACAATGATAATTGATTTTCATCACTCATATTTTCTAATGAACCATGATTTGTTAATGTTTCTATAACCGTCCTTGATATTTTGGTTCTTTTTCTTAAATCTTCCTTAGATATAAATTCTCCATTATCTCTTTCTTTTTGAATATTAATAGCAGCATTTTCACCAACCCCTTGTAGAGCTATCATCGGAGGTAGCAGGGTTTTTTCTCCTACCACTTGGAATTTACTTGCATCCGATTTATATATATCAACAGGAAGTATCTTAATTCCTCTTGCATACATTTCAAGAGCTACTTCAAGAACTGTTAATATACCCTTCTCCTTTGTTGTTGCATCATTTCCTAAGCTTTCTATTTCATTAATTTTAGACTTTATAGCTGGCAATCCTTTTACAACTATCTCTGCATCAAAATCTTCTGCCTTTGTTGTAAAATAAGTAGCATAAAAAGCTTCTGGATAATGAACTTTACAATATGCTAATCTAAATGACATCATTACATAAGCTACGGCATGTGCCTTTGGGAACATGTACTTTATCTTTTGACATGAACCTATATACCATTGTGGAACGTCATTTTCTTTCATTGTTTCAATATGTTCTGGTTTTAATCCTTTACCTTTTCTTACATTCTCCATTATAGTAAAGGCCATCTTAGGAGGTAGTCCTTTGAAAATAAGGTAGTTCATTATATCGTCACGGGTAGATATAACATCTTTTAATCCAACTACATCATCTCTTACTAAATCTTGTGCATTGTTTAACCAAACATCCGTCCCATGTGATAGTCCTGATATACGCACAAGTTCTGCAAATGTTGTTGGTTTTGTATCAAGTAACATTTGTCTAACGAATTTCGTACCAAATTCAGGTATTGCAAGGCACCCTATTGGACAATTTATTTCCTGTGGCGTTACTCCTAATGCATCCGTTGATGTAAATAAAGACATCGTCTCTTTGTCATCTAGCGGAATCTTTGTTGCGTCTATTTCAGTTATATCTTCAAGCATTCTGATTATGGTCGGAACGTCATGCCCTAGTATATCAAGTTTTAGTATTCTACCACTTATTGAGTGATAATCAAAGTGAGTCGTTATAACACCACACGATGTATCATTAGCAGGATACTGTATTGGTGTAAAATCATATACATCTTTGTAATGAGGTATAACCATAACTCCACCTGGATGCTGTCCTGATGTTCTCTTAACTCCTGTACATCCATTAGCTAATCGTAAAACTTCAGCACTTGGAACATTTATATTATTCTCTTCTACATATTTTATCGCATATCCAAAAGCTGTTTTTTCGGCTACTGTACCTATAGTACCTGCTCTATAAACGTACCCTTCACCGAATAAATCTTCTGTGTATTTATGAATTATTGGCTGATAATCTCCTGAGAAGTTTAAGTCTATATCTGGTTCTTTATCTCCTTCAAATCCTAAAAAAACTTCAAAAGGTATATCATGTCCGTCTTTTTTAAGCTTGCGTCCACACTTTGGACAATCCTTATTAGGTAAATCTACTCCTGAACCCCACTCTCCTATTTCATAGAAATAAGAATACTTGCACTCTGCATTTTCGCAAATATAATGAGCAGGAAGCGGATTAACCTCCGTTATATCACTCATTGTAGCTGCAACCGAAGAACCAACTGATCCTCTTGATCCAACTAGGTAACCATCTCTTAAAGATTTTGTAACTAGCTTTTGTGATATGATATACATCACTGCATATCCATTACCTATTATAGAATTTAATTCTCTATCAAGCCTTGCTTGTACAACTTCTGGAAGTGGATCTCCATATATTCTTTTAGACTTTTCGTAACACATTTCTCTAAGTTCTACATCTGAACCATCTATTACTGGTGGATACGTATCATCCGGTATTGGTTTTATAACTTCTACCATATCTGCAATTTTATTAGTATTTTCAATAACAACTTCGTAAGCTAATTCTTCTCCTAGATATTTAAATTCATCTAACATTTCATTAGTAGTTCTAAATTGTAGGTAAGTTTCTTCTTCATCAGCTTTAAATCCTTGAGAGTACTTTAATATTTTTCTAAGCACTGCTTCATGCTTATCTAGAAAATGAACATCTCCAGTAGCTACTGGTATTTTGCCAAACTTATGAGCAACTTCTACCATCTTACGATTTAAGTCTCTTAATTCTTCTTCATCCTCTACTTCACCCTTGTGGATCATAAATCTATTGTTATCAATGGGCATAATTTCAATATAATCATACATATCTATTATTTTTGCCATTTCTTCATCACTTACATTTTTTTTGACGCCTTTAAATACAGCTCCAGCCTCACAAGCTGAACCTATTATAAGCCCTTCTTTATGCTCATTTAGCACACTTCTAAGTATTCTAGGCGCTCTATAAAAATGATTTATATGAGCATCCGATACTATTTTATATAAATTCTTAAGTCCTGTATAATCCTTAGCTATTAAAGTTATATGGTTAGTGTTTAATTTTGTATAATCTATCTTTCCAAGTACTTCATTTACATCGCTTAAAGTTTTAGCTCCCTTTTTAACTAGCATATCTAGAAACTTACTAAATATAAGAGCTGTAGCTTTTGCATCATCAATTGCTCTATGGTGATTTAATAAAGGTACGCCCAAAGCTTTTGCTACAACATTTAGCCTATGCCTTTTTAAATTTGGTAGTAATACCCTTGATAGTGTAAGTGTATCTACACTTTTGTTATTAAATTCTATATTTTGTTGTCTACATTTTTCATTTATAAAGCCCATATCAAATTCTGCATTATGTGCTACTAATACACTATCACCTATAAATTCTATAAACTTAGGCAAAACTTCTTCTATAGTAGGCTTATCTGCTACCATATCATTAGTAATTCCCGTCAATTCCTGTATCTTATAAGATATATCTTTTTGAGGATTTATAAGTTCACTAAATCTAGCAACAATTTCAAAGTTTTCTATTTTGACAGCACCAATTTCAGTTATCTTATCATTAGTGTTAGAAAAGCCTGTAGTTTCTATATCAAATACAACAAAACTTTGTGAAAGTTCTTTATCATTAGCATCTTCTATAATACATGCATCATCTTCAACTAAATAACCTTCAACTCCATAAAGTATTTTTATATTATTAGCCTTACCAGCACTCATAGCCTCTGGAAAAGCTTGAACTACACCATGATCGGTTATAGCTATTGCCTTATGACCCCACTTAGCAGCACGCTCTATTAGCTTTTTAGTTGAACATAGAGCATCCATTGAAGACATTTGCGTATGTGCATGAAGTTCTACTCTTTTCTCATCACTACTATCTTCTCTTTCTATCTTAACTTCATTTCTTATCCCACTTATAGTCATTGTAAGTTCTCTTTGATAAGTATCATACATAACGTCACCTTTTATTTTTAAATATGAACCTTTTTTAACATGGTCTAGTACCCCATCTTTATTAGTATCATTTAAGAAAAGCTTACAACTTATAGAACTTGTGTAGTCTGTAACTGATGCTATTAATAATATTTTACCATTTCTAAGTTCTTTAGTTTCAACATCGAAAACCTCACCTATTATCGCAATAGTTCCTGAAGTATTATTTAAAGTGTTTATTTTTTCTAGCATTGCATTTACATTATCACCATAAATTAACTCTTCATCTATTTCTGCTTTTATTACATATGCTGCTTCCTCATCTTCGGGCTGTACTTCTTTAGAGCTAATCTCTAATTCTTTAATTCTTTCCTCTGTTATTTTATCAGTCTTTCTTATTATCTTTTCTATGTTAACTTCCTCATCTATAGCTTTTTCTATTACTATATTAATGTCAATTCCTAATTCTTCACTTAAAATATTTTTAAGAACGTAAACTAAATTTTGCTTTATCAGCCTTTCATAAAATAAACCTTTAGGAAGCTTTATTTTTAGTAAATCATCTATACATAAATACTCTACTTGTCTATACCATCCTGCTATAGATGGACAAAGTTGTTTTAATATATATATGATATTCATCCAATATAGCTTTATAATATCTTTATTTTTCTTTCTATCTAAACCTGTGTATCTTATTTTTATTTTTATATCGTTGAAATAAGTTAGTTTTTCTTTTAACTCTTCTCTAAACATTTCTAAAAGTTCATAAGATACTATACCTTTTGATGTTAAGTAAAAATAAACTATTTTATCTTCTTTAAAATAAGTAACTTTATTTATATAAACTTCCTTTAATTGCTTTGCTAATATATTATTATTTATTTCTAATTTATCTAAGTATTCTTTTATAGTTTCCATAAAATCCTCCTTTCCTTAGAATACATATTATATCATAGGTTAATTGCTACCATTAAATAATTTTGTTCCCAATTATATCTAAACATACTATTTTAATTTGGATTAGCTACAAATTATATATATTTTAATATTATATAAAAAGACTATAATGTAAGGCGGTGTTAGCATGACTTCTTTTGATACAAATAGTTATAGAAAAATAGCACTTTATTATATAGAGTTAGGAGAAAAAAAACTATTTAAGAAATCTTTATCAAGCCTTAACATAGATAAAAGAATATTTATTTATTATTCTAAGAGTGCAAATATTCCTATATGCGCACTACCTAGACTAAAAACAATTTTATCTTCTAGGAATAGTTTTTTATCATTTTGCTATAACTTCTTCACATTTGTAAATAATCATAATACGATTATTGCTATTTGCCCTTCTTCTATAAAATCTATTGCTAAATTTGTAGTATCCCATGAAGTTGGTCATATACTTGATAAAGATATATATAAAACGAAAGAAGAATATGCTACAATACTATCTTATATCATAGATGCTTTAATTGAATTTGATATAGATGTTAACTGCGAAGATTTTCATAAGGTAAATTTACCTTTAGAATTAGAAAATGGGGTGCTGAATTTAAAGAAAAATTTAATAGATAGAGAATCTAAAGCATGGGATATAGCGAAGTCATTTCTTGTGTTTGAAAATCCTAAAGAAGAATTTATTTTCAATAAAATGAGAGAATACGCTCTTGCTACTTATAATTTTGGAAATCTAAAAAACATAGTAAAAGAACATAATATAGATATGTATTTTAAACGAAGAAAGCATCTGGCCTAATAGAGTTCTTTAAGATATGTATATAAAAATATCGGATATAATCATATTTACTATGCTCAATATCCGATATTTACTATGCTTATTTAAATTTTTCTATAATTTATCTAATATTTTAAAAATAAATTATAGTTACACTATTTTTTATAACTTGGAACTTCAAAATTTAAATTACTTCTTGTATCGTACATACCAACTATTTTATTCATTATACCTGATATTCCATTTGCCCAATTTACATCTGTAGCATATTGATGCCAAGAATAATCATAATTGAATTTCATTTTGTATATAGTATTTTGATTGTACTTAGAACTTTTTATGTAGTTTTGAGCTATCCACTGAGCTGAACCATCAATAGTAGCCTCTATACTTGTCCATCCATTAGAGTAGGCTGCTTCTGCTCCTGATACATTAGCACTTTTATCAAATGCTCCTATTCCAAAGAAATTGTAAACTTTAACAGGCGCATCAAGAGGTTTACCCTTAAATGATGTTATCGTTTGCCCTTGTGCCAATATAGATTTTCCATAACCAGTTTCCCACATAGCATGTGAAACGAGATATGCAAGATCTATATTATACTTTTGTGCTGCATTTATAAATACTTGACCTTGATTATAAAAGACATTAGTTCCTGATGAAGCTTGAGATAGAGAATTTAAATATGAATTTAATTCATCAGCTGATATTCCACCTTTATAGCTATCTAATCTTAAAAATTGCATCATTCCCTGTGAGCTATTTGTAAAATTATTTGGATTTAAGAAGTATTCTAAATCATTTTTATTCGCTGGTATAAATGCTCTACTTTCTCTTATTGCAAAAGTAGTCATAACTTGACTGCTTCTTGCTTTACTTGAATCTATAACATTTGCACCAATATTAGCTCTTTCTTGTTGAACACTTACATGATCATATAATGTATAGCTTAATGCTTTATAATTTACAGTAGATCCATTTATATTTTCTGATGTATCTTCACCTGGATTTGATGGTTGTGTCGGTGGTGTTGGTGTTGGTGTTGGTGTCGGATTTGAAGAATTTGATACCTCTTTTAAATATCTACTAGATGTATACGCCTCTTTTCCATTGTAACTTATCTTTGACCATCCATTACTTTCTGATAATACACTTATTTTTTCACACTTTTTTAGCTTACCAACTACTCCATAGCTAGTATTCGGTCCATTTCTTACATTCAAACTATCTATATTTACTTCTTTAGTAATTTTATTTGAACTTTCAGGTTTCACTGCTTCTAAATATGCTCTAGAAACATATCCCAATCTTCCATCATATTTAACTTTTGTCCATCCGTTACTTTCTGATACTACATCTACTACAGTACCTTTATTTAAAGTAGTTATAGCTCTGTAACTCGTTCCAGCGCCATTTCTCATATTTAGCCCATTAATTAAAACTCTTTTTTTTAACTCTGATGTATTTGATTCATTAGAGTTATCATTACTATTTGACTTTGATATATAAGCAGATGAAGCCCATCCTTCTTTTCCTGAACTTGTTTTTATTTTATACCATCCATTAGATGTTTCATTTATATCAACCTTATCATTTTTTTTAGCAGTAAATAAAACTGCACAATTAGTTTCTGGTCCACTTCTGATATTTAAAGAACTAGCTGTAACTATACCTGTTTGTGCTGATGCATGTGCAGTATTTACTGCCAGAGGTATCATAGCTAATGTTGCTAGGGCAATTTTTTTCTTCACTTTTTTCCTCCTCTTATATGTTCTAATTAATTATATCTACGATAATCTGTAGTTATCCTAATTATACAAATTAATACATATAGATATATTATAAACACTCATTTTATAATATACGACAGAAACAGAAGTGATTTTATACTTTTTTTGTATTATTTATTAATTTATTTAAAATACTTCTCATTTATAACTTGAGCGCATTCTATCCCATATGGGACTTTTGAAAAACCTGTTTCTTGTTTAAATACTTTTATTAAGTTTTTTTCATTATCTAAGTAATTTTCATGTTTGGAATATATTATTGGATATTCTAAGTACGATATAAAGTATTCTAAATCTTTACCACTACATTTTTTCCAAAATCCTTCCCATAATGTGTTATTTATATAATCATATGGGTTTAGATGCTGTCCATTTTCCATAAAGTACTTAATAGGATCTGGTATTTCATAGCTGTTTTGTTTAAATTCTACATCTAATTTACAAAACTCTTTTACATAATTAGTTAATTCTTCACTAATTTCTTTCATTTTATTTTCTATATGTCGTATCTTTAATTCTTCTTTTTCATTTATAAGTTTTTTATACTCTCTAGCATATATTTCAAACATTCTATAATTTACTTCTGTAATGTCCATATATATACACATCCTTTAATATTTTTATTTTATTAAGTATATTTTAATCTTTATGAATGTTTTACCTTTATTATATACTAAATTTTTATATTGTTATTTATGTATTATAAAAAAGTCTTCAATTGAATATCTATAAAGAAGACTTTTTTGAAGTACATATACGAAATTTATATTTATCCACAGTTTTAAAATGAATATAATTTCCTATGTGCTATAAAAAAGGCATAATATTCACATGTTAATGTAAATATTATGCCTTCTTTGAGATTAAGGTACTTTTTCAGTAACCTCGTAATAAATATCTCTTTATTATATTACTTTATATTTAATGCTTCTTTTTTTAATAGTTCTGCTTTGTCAGTTTTTTCCCAAGGTAAATCTATATCAGTTCTTCCTAAGTGTCCATAAGCAGCTACTTGCTTGTATATAGGTCTTCTTAATTCTAAATCTCTTATTATTGCTCCAGGTCTTAAGTCGAAGTGTTTATTTACTAATTCAACTAATACTTCTTCTGCAACTTTTCCAGTTCCAAAAGTATCTATAAATACAGATAATGGTTTAGCAACACCTATTGCATAAGCTAACTCTATTTCACATTTGTCTGCAAGTCCTGCAGCAACTATATTTTTAGCTACGTATCTTGCAGCGTATGCAGCAGATCTATCAACCTTTGTAGGATCTTTTCCTGAGAATGCTCCTCCACCGTGTCTTGAGTATCCACCGTAAGTATCTATTATTATCTTTCTTCCTGTAAGACCAGTATCTCCTTGAGGTCCTCCTATAACGAATCTTCCTGTTGGGTTGATGTATATTATAGTTTCTTCATCAAGTAATTCAGCTGGTATAACAGCTTTTATAACATGCTCTATTAAATCTCTTCTTATTGTATCATTATCAACTTCTTCTCCGTGTTGAGTTGATATAAGAATAGTGTGTACTCTAACTATTTTCTTTCCATCATATTCAACTGTAACTTGAGTTTTTCCATCTGGTCTTAGGTAGTCTAATAATCCTGATTTTCTAACTTCAGTTAATCTTCTAGCTAATTTATGAGCTAATGATATCGGTAAAGGCATTAATTCTTCTGTTTCATTACATGCAAACCCGAACATTATACCTTGATCTCCAGCTCCTACCTTTTCTATTTCATCTTCTATTTGTTCTTTACTTCTATTTTCTAACGATTCGTCAACACCCATAGCTATATCTCCTGATTGCTCATCTATAGATGTTATAACTGCACATGTATCACAGTCAAATCCGTATTTAGCTCTAGTGTATCCTATTTCTCTTACTGTTTCTCTTACTAATTTTGGTATATCCACATAAGTGTTAGTAGTTATTTCTCCAGCTACAAGCACTAAACCTGTAGTAACTGTAGTCTCACAAGCTACTCTTGATAAAGGATCTTTTTCTAGTAATGCATCTAGTATTGCATCTGATATTTGATCACAGATCTTATCTGGATGCCCTTCTGTTACTGATTCCGATGTAAATAAATGTCTTGCCATTTTATTTTCTCCTTCGTTTATTTATTATAATTATCGCTTAGCACAAGTGCTAGTTCTCTTAATATTTTACATGCTGTAACTGTTGAAACATTAGTATTATCATAGTCCGGACTAAGCTCTACTATGTCACAACCTACTAATTTAATATTCGAATTTTTTAGTACTTTAAATATATTTTCAAATTCCTTATAAAAAACTCCACCTGGTTCTGGTGTTCCAGTTCCTGAGAATATAGATGGATCAAGTACATCTAAGTCTATAGTTAAATATACATTTTTATTTTCTAATTTCTTAACTATGTCTTCGAAAGTATTTATACTTCCTACTTCCATATAAGTATGATTTTGTTTTAATGAAAAATCAAATTCTTCTTTTGTTCCTGATCTTATACCAAATTGGAAAATTCTATTATCTCCAATTATATCCCATATTCTTCTTATTACAGTTGCATGAGAGTTTTTATTATTGTTATATTCTTCTCTTAAATCTGTATGTGCATCAAAATGAAGCACACAGATATCTTCATATTTTTCCTGAACTGCCTTAAATGCAGGTAATGTAACTAAATGTTCTCCACCTATCATAAAAGGTATCTTATTATCACTTACTATTTCTTTTGTTCCTTCATATATTTCTTCTAATACTTTATCAGTATTTCCTATACTTAGCTCTAAATCACCTATATCACATATCTTATAATCTTCTAGATCTAGTCCTAGAAATGGACTATAAGTTTCTAGTCCATAAAATTCTGGTCTCATAGCGCTACTTGCAAATCTAGTTCCCGGTCTATTTGAAGTAGTTCCATCAAATCCCGCTCCAAATACTACTACATTAGCTTCGTCATATTCGTTATCCATACCCATGAATGTATTTATATGGTAAAAATTATTTATTTTCATTTAACATATCCTTTACATATTGAGGCAGCATAAATGCTCCTGTATGTATATCGCTATTGTAGTATTTAGTTTTTAGGTTTAACTTTTCCCAAGCTTCTCTATTTTGATCTTCTATAGGATCAAACTTCTTAGATGCAAATCCAAATAACCAGTGTCCTGATGGATAAGTCGGTATATGAGCTTGATAAACTTTTGCTACAGGGAATAAGCTTGTTATTTTTTCATTAGCTCTTTTCATTTCTTTAGCATTGAAATCAAAGTATGGACTTTCATTTTGATTTACAAGTATACCTTCATCACTTAATACTCTATAACAATCATTGTAGAAATCTACTGAGAATAATCCTTCTCCAGGTCCTATTGGATCAGTTGAATCAACAATTATTAAATCATAAGATTTATCCTTAGAATTTTTTACAAAAGCTACACCATCTTCAAAGTATAAATTAACTCTTGAATCATCTAATTTACACGCACATATATCTATATATTCTCTAGATACATCAACTACCATCTTATCTATTTCAACCATATCTATTTTTTCTATTTGTGGATAACGAGTAAGCTCTCTTACAGTTCCTCCGTCTCCTCCACCTATTACTAATACATTTTTTATATTCATATTAGTAGCCATAGGAACATGAACTATCATGTCATGGTATATAAATTCATCTTTATGATTTACCATCATAAGTCCATCTAAAGTTAAAAATTTACCAAATTCCTTACTATCAAATACATCTACTCTTTGAAAATCCGATTGTCCATTGAATAAATGTTTATCTACTTTTATTGAAAAACGTACATTGTCAGTCCACTCTTCCGTATACCAAAGTTCCATTTTTTTGTCCTCCATGTTATTTTATTTTTATATTTATAATTTAAACATTAGTTTTTAATATTAAAATTTCTCCAAAAACTTTATTATTATAATGCTTAATAATTTTAATACTTATTCATACTTAGATACACTTTATTTATATAGCTTCTGGCTTATGAGTAATAATTCCTAAGTCTTTTTTTGCAAATTTTTGTATTTTTGTTGTTAAACCTCTTGGTATTTCTGTTGATTCACTTTTTTCAGCTTTTAATAATTCTTCTAATAATTCAAAACTCTTCCAAGGATCTATATCTCCACAAGTGAAAAAGTCCGCTGATGCATATCCATATTCTGGCCAAGTGTGTATAGTTAAATGAGATTCAGCAATTATAACTGCTCCTGATACTCCCCATGGGTTAAAGTGATGGAAAACTGAATCAACTATTGTTGCTTTAGCATTTAATGCTGCATCATTCATGTATTTTTCTATAAGCTTAGGGTCTTTAAGTATCTCCTCATCACAGTTGTAGTATTCTACTAATATATGGCGTCCTAAAGTTTCGAATTTCATAATTTACAATCTCCTTTAAATATCTCGTGTAGCATAAGCTAAACGGATTTATTTTACTTATTTTATGACAAGTATCGTCTCAAGACTCTTGTCTTTCATATCTGTTAAATGTGCATTGTTTTCTTTTAATAAATTTATATAATCTATAATTTCTTGTGTTATCATTTCTCCAGGTGAAATTATAGGTATGCCTGGAGGATAAGCCATTATAGACTCTCCACAAATTCTATTTACGCATTTTTCTATGTCAACACTTTCCTTATCTGAATAAAAAGCATTTCTAGGATTTAGCTTTACAATTGGATTTATTTGCTTTATCTCAATTTTATTTAATGATTTATTTTTACAATAGATCTTAGATATTACATCCAAAGCCTTTACAAGTTTATCTATATCACATTTAGTAGTTCCAATAGATACAAGAGCTAATATATTATATAAATCTCCTAATTCTGCTTGAACACCAAACTCTCTATATAATAAATCATAAACTTCATGCCCTGTTAAATTTAATTCTTTAACATTTATGCATAATTTTGTTTCATCTATAAACTTTACTCCATCATTTTTTAATAGCTCTGTTGAAATAACATTTATTCCTTTTAATTTATTTAATTTACCTTTAGCATATCTAGATAGATTTAATGCTTTTGATAATTGTTCTTCTCCATTATTCACAAGATTATATCTTGCTCCGTCAATACTTGCCATTAGTAAATATGATGCTGATGTTGATTGAAGCATATTTATAGTTTGTAAAACTTTTTTAGAATCTATATTTTTATTATTAATCAAAAGTGCTGAGGCTTGAGTAAGAGCTCCTCCTGTTTTATGAATACTTACCGCAGACATGTCTGCTCCTACGTTCATACTCGATGGTGGTAAGTCTCCGTTAAATGGAAAATGCGCTCCATGTGCTTCATCCACTAAAACTAATATATTTTCTTTATGGCATATACTCACTATTTCTGCTAAATCAGCACATGCACCGTAGTAAGTTGGATTAAGTAAAAATAATGCTTTAGCATCATTATTATGTTTTATACTATCTTTAACCTTATCTATGTTTAAATTTAAACTAATTCCCAAATTATTATCAAATTCTGGTTGAATAAATATAGGAACTCCTCCACAAAGTATAAGTGAATTTATAACCGACTTATGTATATTTCTTGGAAGAAGTACTTTGTCACCAGGATTTATAACGCTTAGCATCATTGCCTGTATTGCTCCTGTAGTTCCATTTGTTATAAAAAATGCATCATCTGCACAATAAGCTTTTGCTAATAAATTTTGTGCTTTTTTTATAACTCCGTTCGGGTTTGCTACATTATCCATTAAAGGAGATGAATTTATATCCATTTTCATGATATCTTCTCCAAAATATTGATTTAATATGTCTACTCCTTGATTCCTAACATGACCAGGTACATCAAAACATGCTATGTTTTTTTGAGAATAACTTTTTAGTGCATCCAGTAAATATGCATTGCTATGGCTAGATTTAATTTCATATAAAAAATCTTCATTTATAGCTGTCATTTTAACCCCTCCCTTCATTTTTTCATTTCACAAATTTATCATATATATTTTTTAAATTTACTTTTATTAAACTGACCTTTTTTATTATATTCATATATCATATATATTTCAAGTGTTTTTTTATTTTTTTTTTATTATTATTATTTCTTTACAATCCCCTATTTTCAAAGTCTTAAATCAAATTAACCAAATTATGTTTATATTAATTTAGTCAAAGTTTAGTATTTGTAAATTTAAAACAAATAATTATTTTTAGTATTTTTTTATTTCATGAGTTTTTCCAACATATCAGGTTTAATTTAGTTTGCATACAAGTATACTTTGACTAAACTTATATATTTTTTATATTATTAAGATATTTATAAATTTACTATAAAAAAAGATGTATTAAAATAATTTTTTATAATTATCTTAATACATCAGTTTTTAATTATTTAATTATTATTTTATTATATATCCCTTCTAAGCTAGCTTTCTTAACTCTATCAGCAATAACATTTTTATCAATAGTATAAAAATCTAACTCTTTCATCCTATTGAAATAAATACTTCCTGCAAAAGTAAATCTAAGAGTATCGCCATCTGGCTTATGCATTTCATTATTAGAATAAGCTATAAAATCACCTATAAGAAGATTTGTTGGTAATTGCAATAAATACATGCCTACACAATTTCTAGCTGCATTATGACCTGCTAAACTTCCTGTGCATATAGCTTCTGTATGACCCACATAAAAACCTGATTTTTCTCCTGCAACAAATAAATTGCTAACACCCTTTACTCTCATATAATTATCTCGTGGAGCTACAGATAAATATCTAATAGAGTTTCCCTTACCACCAGAATAGGGATCAACAATTAAAGCATTTTCAAACCCTTGTATCATTCTTAGTTTTTCTAAATTATAAAAAGGACTCATAAGCTTTGCATGACCTGTATCTATTAAAACTATGTTATTGGCGAATGCAGGTAGTGCATATTGCTGACAAACTTTTATATCTAATTTTTCTTCATTTATAAATTCTTCTGGAAGAGGTATTACAGCACATCCTTTTTCATTTAATTGTTTTTGAATCTCTTCACTTAATGATTCTTTTAATAACTTCATAGACCCACTAAATGCACCAGGATCACCATTATTTCTTTTTCCAAGCATATCCTCAACACCACATCTATCACTTATACTAACTCTACCACCAAAAGATGGGCATCTTAGTATACACATAGCACATCCATTTCCATACTTAACACAATTGCCCATTGGACCTGTTGAACCTGTAGTTTCTACAAATGCATCTCCTTTTATCTTCTCACCATTTTCTAGTATCACCGCAGTAATCTTCTTATCATCCATTTCAACATCTACAACTCTACTAAAGAATTTAATTTCTATTCCCATATCACGTATTTTTTGTCTTACAGGGCTTTCTATCTTAGTAACATTATAAATCGTAGCATGATTATGCCCTGGAAAATCCATATTTTCATGAGTATAATATTTATCAGTAATCTCAAATAACTCTTTAGCCCCAAGCGCAATTGCTTCCTCTGTAGCTGTATATCTACCATTATTTCTCATTATTCCCCCAACATTTCCAAGGCCTAATAATAAATCAGTTTTTTCTAATATTACAACCTCAGCTCCTGCTTTTTTAGCAGATATGGCAGATGCACAACCCGCCCATCCGCCTCCGATCACAATTACTTTTGGCATATTTTATTCCCCCTATAAATTCTTAGAATTCAAAAAAACTCTACTATCTATTTGTGCTTTGCAAGATTTTACTTTTTCTCCATTTATATCTATAGTACAAGCACCACAAACACCTTCTCCACAGCATATTAAATTGCTATTTGAAATAGCTAAATTAATATTTTCATCAACTAAATTTACAATATCCATTATATATTTATTAAATTTATCACAACCTCCACTATATACAAGTTCTATATTATTTCTTCTTATATAGTCTATTAAAAAATCTTTGTCTTCATTCAAGTTAACATCATAGATATTAACACCTAAATCTTTTAGTTTATCAACTACTACGTCTAAAATAGCCGCTTGATTATTAATAAATACTTCTACATTATTTTTGTTTTCTAGCAATCTTTTTACTATATTGATAGAATTAACTTGCGATAAACCGTTTAATACTACTACCGTGTTAGTTTTATAAGTAGCTTTGATTTGTTTTATTCCAAATATACCATTGAAATATGGCCCCTTAACCCACACTTCATCGAAGTTGATTATATTTTTAGTCTTGATTCCCCTTGGTTTTATTACGACTTCTAAGATAGAATTACTGAAATCTACATCCATAACTGATATTGGTGTGTTGAATATATCTTTATTTTTATCTTTACTCTTTATTAATACATATGCTCCCGGGCTACATAAATCACTTAGCATATTACTTGGAACTTGTATTTTAACCAAAAAAGTATCATTTTCTAAATTACAAACTTCTTTGATTTTGCAAAGAGATTCTTTTCTTTCGCATATCGGTGTATTTTTGCTGTGTTGTAGTTCATTATATATACATATTCCTTGCCATAAGCAATCACAGGTTTTCTTTCCACATATAATCGGGCATTTTATACAATCCCCTGAGTATGCAAGATGACATGGGCAGTACTTGCTCCCTGCATCAGCACATAATTGAGTGTTAGCTTTTTTCAACTTATCCACTTCCTTAAAATGATATTTTAGAATGTCTTAAAGCATATATTATTAATTTATTATTTTAAGTCTATTTTGTTACACTCATATTTTTTAGTTTGTATATTTTTAGTGATTCTATTTTTTTTGAATAAAAAATATACTATAATATATTAAAAACTATTCACATTAATCTTCATTTTTTAAATAAAATATATAAAAACTATTCATAGGAGAGAATTTTATGGCCAATACGTTTCTTTTTTCTAAAGAACATTTGATAATACTATTGATTTTCGCTATATTTATTTATTTTTGTCCTAAACTAACTAAAAATTTACTACCTTATAGCTATATTGTGGAGAAAATAATTTGTGGGTTAATTATTTTAGAAATAGTTTTTGAACAAGTCTCTATAGCATCCATGGGTAATTATGATGTGCTAAGCTCATTACCTATTGGAATTGGTAGATTTTGTGCTTATATTTGTATTGCTATCTTATTTTTTAAGCAGTATCAATTATTCAATGTGTTTTTTTCTTGGAGCTTAATTTGTTCTATAGGCGAGATAATATTTTTTAAGTATATTCCATATAGATTTCCTAATATACTTTACTTCTTGTTTATATTCTCTAGGCTTCTATTGATTTATGCTAATGTTTATATGGTTGAGGTTAGAAAATTTAAAGTTAATAAAAGTGCTATAAGAGATAACTTGATTATGTGTATGATTTATTTTTCATTTATAATTTTATTAAATAAACTTACTTTTGCTAATTATGATTATAGTTTTTCAAATTTTGACTTGATTAGTATTCTTGCTTTTATATTATTGACTACCGCTGTATATATACCCGTTATTATTTTTGACCATGATAACTTCAATTTTAAATCCAAGAAATAAAAATAAGTCGTTAAAAACTAACGACTTATTTTTATTTCTTGGATTTGTAGTTACATGTTTTTTATATTATACCTAGTATTAATATAACACTTCCATTATAGACTTTACTTCAGTCATACAATTAAATAATTTATGCCTTTGCTCTTCGTTTAATCTATCTATCTTTGCATCTATTATAGCTATGAATCTATCTATTTCATCCTTTACAGTTTCACTTCCTTTTTCAGTTATACAGTAAAAAGTATTTCTTCTATCTTTTGAGTCTTCTTCTCTATATACATATCCTTGTTCTACTAGTTTGTTTAATAATATACATAAACTTGAAGTTGATACATATAAATCTTTACTTAAATTTTTAAGCTCTATTTTATTATGTTTTCTTATGCTAACTAATGCAAAAAATTGTCTCTCTGTAAGTAGTTTTTTACCGCTATATCTTTTATCATTTACGATCTTTATTAAATTGGTAAAATGATTCATATTCTCCATCATTAACATAGAAATTTCGTTATTTTCCATAATATTCACCTCAATGCCATAGTATTTTACACTTTAATATATATTAATAATTTTTTATTTGTATTTTACTATCAAGATTCCATACTTGTATTCTTTTTTATTATACTATACATATATAGTATTATCTATTTAAATCGTTTTAATTTAAAACTTTAGTATTTTAGACTTATTTATATAATAAAAAACTATCTACATGCCGTATAATGCAGTGACTTGTAGATAGTTTTTTATTATATATTTTTTTTATTAGCTGTATTTTCCTTAGACAACTTTTGAATTTTTTCTATAACCTTTGGTGTCACCGCTAATATATTGTCAACCATATTGATACTGTTATCTAAGCTCATAAGTCTTGTTTCTCCATTTTCAACTACTACAAAAGCTACTGGCTGTATAGAAATGGCTCCTGCACTTCCTCCTGCAAAATTAGTATCGTCTTTCGCTTCTATATTTCCTTTTGATTTTTTTTCATCATATCCTTTAGAATACTCTCCTCCTCCAATACCAAATCCAATAGTTACTTTTGATATCGGTACAACTACTGTAGTATCAGTTTGTATAGGATCTCCTATTATAGTATTAGCATCTATAGAACCTTTAATTGTTTCAAATGTTGTCTCCATAAGACTTTGTATTGACCCTGTTGATTTCACTATCGCCACCGTCCTTTTTCTTCATTTTAGTTTTTTTATAAATTTTAAATATCGCTATAGCCATACTTGTTATATCTTTAATTGTTGGCTTTACATGTAGTTTAATACTTGCATTTATGTAGTTTTTTGTAAAATTAGGGTTAGCGTTTAGGTAAATCTTTTCTGGATTAATAATATTAATTAAATTTCCATAAATGCAATTTATAAATGCATATATAAAACATGTGAAATTTATATTTTCATTCCCAAAATTTATATCGCTATATATTTCTTGTATTTTTATTTTTTTTACTACCTTATAAATTATTTTCAAGTCTTCAATCTTTATTGCTTTTTTATTTATACCTTTATTTATAAGCTCCTTTATATTTTTCTTGTTTTTTACTTTTTTATTTTTATTATTTGAGTAGATTGGTACTTTTATATTTATTAAATTAAATAAATATTTTATATTAAGCTTAATATTTATATCATTATTACTTACATCACATGTAAGCATTATATTAAAATATGATTTGAGTATTAATGCTAATGGCAATATAAATAATGCTAATAATATTGATAAGAAAAAAATAATTACAAATATATCATTATATCTCATACTCTTATTATCTTCTAAAAAATAGCTATGTATACTATTATTAAAATTAATTTTATATAACTATCTATAAAAAAATAGATTACCTATAAAAGTAATCTATTTTTCTTATTTATTTTCATTGCTATTATCTTCATAGTTTTCTAAAGGAGGTAAATCCTCTAAAGTTTCTATACTTAATAACTTTAAAAATTCATTTGTAGTTTTATATATTATAGGTTTACCTATTCTTTCAAGCCTTCCTGCTTCTTTTATCAATTCATTTTCTAAAAGAGTTTGTATAGCTCTATCACACTTAACACCTCTTATATCTTCTACTTCAACTTTTGTTATTGGCTGTTTGTAAGCTATTATAGTTAAAGTCTCTAAAGTAGCTTGACTTAAACTTTTCTTTTTCTTTGGCTCTAATACTTTTTTTATAAAATCACAATAATCTTTATTTGTAGTCATTTGATATTTATCTTCTAATTTTATTATTTGTATACCTCTACTATTTTCTCTATACTCATCTATCAATGAATTTAACATCAACTCTATTTCTTTTCTTGATAACTCTTCATTGATTATGTTGTTTAGCTCCTCAATGCTTATAGGCTCTGAATATGCAAACATAACTGCCTCTATAATATTTTTTATTTCTTCACGTCTCATTTTACCACTCCGAGCTTTTCTTTATTAGTATATCATCAAAAAATATGTCTTGTTCTACTACTATTTCTTTAGCTTTTATCAGTTCTAATATCGATAAAAATATAGCTATTACTTCATCTTTATCACAAGTTTGTATTATTTTTGTAAATCTGATTTCTTTTTCTTCTTTTATTATATTTCTTATATATCTGATTTTTTCTTCTACTGATATAATTTTTCCTCTTACTATTTTGTTTAATCCTTCATCTTTTATTTCTTTTTCTTCTAATTTTTTAACATTTAGTATATGAGGAAGTATGTTCATTATAGCTTCTAGAGATATTTCTTCTAAATCTATTTTTTCATCTATAACTATTTCTTCCTTTTTTCTAAAAAATAATTCATTTCCATAACTAACATTATCTTTTAAATTTTCTGCTGCTAATTTGAATTTTTTATACTCCTCTAACTGTTCCATAAGTTCTAACCTTGGGTCTTCTACTTCTTCATCATCTTTTTGCTTATATAACAAATATTTAGATTTTACTTCAAGAAGTTTAGATGCCATTGTTATAAACTCACTAGTTATTTCTAAGTCCATTTTTTCTAACATTTCTAGATATTTTATATATTGTTTTGTTATATCTATTATTGATATATCTTTTATATCTATTTTATGTTTAGAAATTAAGTCATATAATAAGTCTAGAGGACCTTCGTATACTTGTAGTTGTATATTATATTTCATGTGTTTACCTCTTAACTTATATTATTTAATAAAATAACCATACTAGGTTCATTATTACATCCCTTATTGGAGATACTATTATACTGTATAGTCCTGTAAATATTAAAATTAATAATATAGGGTAACTCATACTTTCATATTTATAAACTATTTCGTTATACTTATATGGGATAAATGATGAAACTATACCCCATCCATCAAGTGGTGGGACTGGAAGTAAATTAAATGCTGCAAACCCTACGTTATACAACATTGTCATATATCCGATATCTTGAATAGCTTCCATTCTAACATATTTCATTATTAGCACACATAATATAGCTGCAAGTATGTTTCCTATAGCTCCTGCCAATGATACTAAAATATTTCCTATTTTATAATTTTTAAAATTATTCGGATTTACAGGTACTGGCTTTGCCCATCCTATATGAAAAATTAACATTGTAATAAGACCTATTGGATCTATATGTTTAGCCGGATCTAATGTCATTCTTCCATCCATTTTAGCAGTATCATCCCCTAATAAATGTGCTACATATGCATGACCAAACTCATGCACAGATATAGCTACTGTTATCGCGACTATGGTTATTAATATATTACTTAAGTTCATATTTACATCTCCTAAATTACAATTTTAATACTATTATACCAATTAATAATATTATAATCAAAATATTTATAGTATGTATTTATCCATAAAAAAAAGAAGTTTCGAAAACTTCTTTTTTTATTTATATTTTTTTAAAGCATACTATCTATTACTCTTTGAAGCATTTGTAAATAACTTGCTTTATTTATATCTTTTGTATTAACTAAATCCAATGCACCTACCATTTTTTTACCTTGGTAAACTTCAACTTGACCAAGTATTGTTCCTTTTTTAATAGGTATACTAGGATTTTCATTTATTTTTACTTCTCTCGTAAAATCTTTATTTCCACCTTTTTTAATTAAAACTGTTAAATCTTCTTTAGCTATTAAATTTATTTTATTGTCTTCTGCTTTATCTAATGTAAGAGTTGCCATATTATCATCTTTAGAACATAGTTTTACACTTTCATAATTTGCAAATCCAAAGTTTAATAAAGCAGAAGCATCTTTAAATCTTTCTGGAGATGTTTCAGCTCCAAGAGTTGCTGCTACTAGATGAGTCTCTCCTCTTTTAGCTGAAGCTGATAAACAATACTTAGCTTCTTGTGTGAATCCAGTTTTAACTCCTGTTGAGCCTTTATAATGCTTTATCATTTTATTAGTATTAGCAAGGCCTACTTTTACTTGTTTTTTACCAACTATAACTTCATCCATCCATGTTGTAAGATATTTATTTATAGACTCATGTTTCAATAATTCCCTAGACATTAAAGCAATATCATGCGCTGAAGTATAATGGTTATCAATTGGAAGTCCATTTGTATTTGCAAAATGAGTATCTTTCATTCCTAACTCTTGTGCCTTAGCATTCATCATGTCTACAAAGCCTTCTACGCTACCTGCTACATGTTCTGCCATAGCTACACAAGCATCATTTGCAGAAGCTACTGCAATACCCTTTAATAAGCTATTTACATCTTGCGTTTCACCTTGTTCTAAGAATATTTGACTTCCTCCCATGCCTGCTGAAGTGTCACTTATTTGAACTTTATCATCTAGTTTTATTTTACCAGAGTCAAGTGCTTCTACACATAACAACATCGTCATTACTTTAGTTACACTAGCTGGAGGTAGCTTATCATGGGCATTTTTTTCATATAAAATTTGTCCACTTGATACATCCATTAGTATAGCTGATTTTGAAGAGATATTTATTGGTGCGCCTTTATCATTTGCAAAAGCCATATTCATAGGCATTAAGACAAGTAATATTGCCACCACTATACTAGCCAATTTTTTCATAGTTGTCACCTCTTAATATTTATTTTAAACTTATTTTCTCACTATTTAAATTTTTTATTCTGATTGGCTAGGTTTACTTGCAAATGTATTCCTTCTATTTTCAAGTGTTTTGAAATGGTGGGATAATGCTCCATTGCTGTGTGCATTTTCTATTATATCAAATGCTTCTTCATAGTCCATACCATAATCTGCTGCTACTTCCATTCTAAGTTGTTTTAAAGCCATTCTTGCGTTGTTATTTGATCCTTTATTACTCATATTCATACCTCCTATTAATAAATTTTTATATGTATTTATTTTCTGCTAATATAAGGCATTTATAATTGTTATTTTTTGTAATATTAAAAAAGGAATATCTTTATTACCAGATATTCCTTCTTTTGTATCTTTGTTTTTATCATTTTACTAATTGCTCAATAGTTTATTGTTTCTTCCTCAATTTCTATTATCTCAGCTTCTGTATTTGATTCTATAAAGCTTATTATTTTTTCTTTTGCTGAGTCGCATTGGCTAGAATCTAGGGTAATTCCTGCTATCCCTATGGTAATTCTTTGATGAACATCTTGATTTTCTATCTCTGAAACAGAAATGTTAAAAGTATTTTGAAGTTTTTTCATTATACTTTTTATTACCATCCTTTTTTCTTTTAAAGAATGAACCCAATTTGCTCTAAGGTCAATTTTTAGTATAAATATTTTCATATAAAATTACCTTTCTTTTGTTTATTTATATATTATCCATTATTTATATAGTTATTTGTAATCTTTTTCTACAGCCTGAGCAAGTATTTTATTTATGTTATTCATCATTAAAGTAAATTTTCGTTCACTATTTAAGTAATTACATAGTTTTTTATTATTTGCTACCCTATTTTGGGTACCTTCTATTTTGCTCATAGTTTTTCTATCTATCTGCTGGTTTTTTATAGAGTAACTTTGTATTTGAATTTGAATATTTCTATAGTCTTTTAAAAGTTTCTCTGAATCTTTATCATCTTTTATTTCTTTCATAGATTTTCTAAATTCTTTATATTCTTTACTATTTTTTATTTCATTAGCTAGCTTCATAGCTGTATCGTTAACTCCCATAGATTCCTCCTAAAAAAAAATTGAATATAATAAATTATATTCAATCTTTGTTAATTATACCTCCATTATTATAGGAAGTATCATAGGATTTCTTTTAGTTTTTTGGTATAAGTGTTCTTTTAAATTTTCTTTTATATTATTCTTTAAATAAGCCCACTCTTTTATATTTTTATCTTCACATTCTTTTAATACTTGTTTAATTATGTTCTTAGCTGCATCCATTAAATCCTCAGATTCTCTAACATATACAAATCCTCTAGATATTATATCTGGTCCTGCTAAAACTTTTCCATTTTCTTTTGATATTGTTACAACAACTATCATAAGTCCATCTTCTGATAAATGTTTTCTATCTCTTAATACTATATTCCCAACATCTCCAACGCCTAATCCATCAACTAGTACATGTCCTGTTGGTACAGTCCCAACTACTTTTGCAGAATTTCTATCTATTTCTAAAATATCTCCCGTTTTATTTAAGAATATATTTTGACTTGGCATACCTAATTCTTCTGCTAATTCAGCATGTTTTTTTAACATTCTATATTCACCATGAGCTGGCATAAAGAACTTTGGCTTAACTAATCTATGAAGCAATTTTAACTCGTCTTGCTTTGCATGACCTGATACATGTATATCTTCATCTTCATAAACTACTTCTGCACCTTTTGCAAATAAAGAATTTATTACTTTTGATATTGATTTCTCATTCCCTGGTATTGGATGAGCTGATACTATTATTAAATCTCCACTTTTTATTTCTACTTTTTTATGTTCTGCACTTGCCATTCTCGCAAGAGCTGACATTGGCTCTCCTTGTGAACCAGTTGTTATTAGAACTATTTCATTATCTTCATATTTAGATAAATCATGTAAGTCTATTAACATTTTTTCAGGTATTTCTAAGTACCCTAATTCAGTAGCTACGTTTACTACGTTTATCATTGATCTTCCTGATACTGCTACTTTTCTATTAAATTTCTCCGCTGTATTTATTATCTGTTGTAGTCTGTGTATATTAGATGCAAATGTAGCAACTATAATTCTGCTTTTCGTAGCTTTTCTAAATAAATCATCAAACCCTGCCCCTACAGTCTTTTCTGACTTAGTAGAACCTGGTCTTTCAGCATTAGTACTGTCTGCTAATAGTAGAAGTACTCCTTTTTTACTTAATTCACAAATTCTATGAATATCCATAACCTCTCCATTAATAGGTGTTAAATCAATTTTAAAGTCTCCTGTATGGAATATTATACCTTGATCTGTGTGAATAGCTATAGAGCAAGCATCCGGCATACTATGATTATTTCTTATAAATTCTACATCCATGTTCCCAAGCTTTATAACTTCTTTTGGAGTTATAACGTTTAGCTTAACATTATTCATTTTATGTTCTTTTAATTTAACTTGTATAAGCCCTATACTAAGTTTTGCTCCGTATACAGGTACATTTACCTTTTTAAGTATATATGGAAGCGCTCCTATATGATCTTCATGTCCGTGTGTAATAAATATACCTTTTATTTTATCCTTATTCTTTATTAAATAAGTTACATCCGGTATAACTATATCTATCCCCAACATATCATCATCTGGAAAACTTAATCCAGCATCTATGACAATTATTTCGTCTTTATACTCAACAACTGTCATATTTTTACCGATTTCACCAAGCCCACCCAGTGCCATTATCTTTATTTTATTGGCGTTTTTCTTGAACAATTGTATCATCTCCTTCTGTCTATTCAGTTTTTACTTAAAATTTAAACACGTTCTATTGTTTAAATAATATCAAATCACGCACTCTTTACCAGTTATTATCATTGTACCATAATTTCTACTATAATTTAAGTCATATTTATAATACCTTTACTGTATTATTTTGACAAAGTTATCCTATTCTGCTATTCTCTGAGTATAAAACACAATATTTAGGAGGATTTATGCGTGGAAAAACCCATTGTGCAATAGGTGTTTTAAGTGTTATTCAAGCTTCTCTACTATTTAATATACCTATTTCTATATTTAATCTTATACTCTCTGCTTTTTTTTCAATACTTCCAGATTTAGATGAGTCTCATTCTATAGTATCTGATATATTCCTAAAAAAAGAAGTGTCTAAATTTATCTTAAAAGCAATAATATATTTAATTAATACAATAATTTTCTTTGTATCTCTAAAAATAAATAATAATTTTTACTTAAGTTCTATAATTACATTTATAGCAATTATAATTATAGAATCAAAATTAAGTCATACTTTTTTAAGAAAAGTATTTTTATCCTTGATATTTATATTGTTAGCAATCTGCCTTTATTTAATAAATTTAAAAATATCTTTTTCAATTTTTTGTTTAATGCTATCTACATTCCCTTGGCTTAAACATAGGAGTTTTTCTCATAGTCTTTTTGCTACGATTATAATATATTTTTTATTAAAACAAATAGAACTAATAACTAATATATCTAATTTAGCATTTTTGGGAACTATTAGTTTTTCAAGTCATATATTTTTAGGAGATTTATTTACAAAATTAGGAATACCTCTTTTTTATCCTATAAGTAATAAAAAAATTTCTTTAGGATTCTTTAAAGTAGGTAGCTTTTTTAGTAATATATTAGAAGTATTATTCATATTACTTTTAATCGGTTCAATAATTTATTCTATAATAAAAATATAAGCCCATAAGGACTTATATTTTTATTGGCTACTTTGAACAGTCTCCACATAATCCGTAAAATTTAACGTCATGGTCAAGTATTTTAAATTTATATAGTTCTTGTATTTCTTTTTCTATATTATCTAGTAAATCTTCTTTAGCTTCCATTATTTTTCCACAGTTCTTACAAATAAGATGATGATGATTATGACAATCTTTCTTATTTAAACTTATTTCATATCTTATACATCCATCATCTAAATTAAGTTTTGATATTACACCAATTTCATCTAACAATTGCATTGTTCTATATACTGTTGCTAATCCAATTTCTGGACAATCTACTCTTACTAAATCATATATTTCTTCACTGCTTAAGTGTTCTGTACTATTCTTAAGAAGTATATCTACAATTGCTCTTCTTTGAGGAGTAATTTTAAACCCAGTTTCTTTTAATTTATCTTTTAATATATCCATTGTATTCATTTTAATATCACCCTTATTTTTTCAATTGATAATCTTTATTAATTATTTTAGTTGATAATGAACGTTTTGTCAATATTTTAATACATTAGGGATTATAATTTCTTTGCATATGCTACTTTCCATATATAAATTCATGTAATACTTTTAAATTTTCTTCTTCTTTCCATTTAACAACATACATCCCATCTCCATTTATCCTATCTTCTTCTCTATATTGCTCTAGAGGAAATTGCAGTTGCTCTATTTCATAACTACCTAATTCGTGAGATAAAAAAGCTAATTTAGTTATCTTATCTAATGAAATATTAACATCTATATTTTTAGCTATATTTTTTATTATAGCTGGATATTCAGTTATAGGTGTATTTGATAATTTATACGCTATATTAGTTAAAATTTTTCTTTGTCTTTCATCTCTTTTATATATAGTGTCTATTTTTCTTATTCTTGCATAAGCCAAAGCTTGATAACCATTTAAGTTTTGAAATCCACAATTATCTATATATTTTATTTTGCCCCTATTTTCTTCATTTAAACAATATGAAGATTTTATGATTTGATTTAAATGATTTATTTCCTTTTCATAAACTTCTACGTCCACTCCACCTAATGTGTCTATTATCTCAATAAAAGACATAAAATCAACTACAGCATAATCTTTTATATCTAACTTGAAATTTTGATTTATCGTTTGTAAAAGTAGTTCTTCTTTTCCATATGCATATGCATGATTCAATTTTTCATTACCTTTATTAGGTATATTAACCAGTGTATCTCTAGCTAATGAAGTAAGTTTAATAGACTTGTTTAAATTATCTAGGGTTAAAATTATCATTGTGTCTGACCTAGCAGGACCCTTTGAATCAAAGCTATCTTTACCTATTAACAGTATGTTATCTACTTTATTATGTTTAGGTATCTCATATGTTTGTTCATGTTGTAATGCGTATATACTTGGTACAAATAATATTATTATTGAAATTGATAAAAAAAGTTCTAATAATTTTTTCATTTTATCACTACCTTTTATGTTTTATTTAATAAATATTTTCTCCTTATATTAAATAAATTACACTGTATCTTATCTTTTTAAATATTTACCATTTAAGATATATTTTAAGAATTTAATTCACAAAAAAACTACCTATTTCTAGGTAGTTTTTAATATATTATTGCTCATCTTCGTCGAAGTTTAATCCTTCTTCTTCCATTAATGTATTATATACATCAACAACTATTTCATATTCTTTATCATCTTCTAAAGGAACTAATATTTCTCCTTCTTCATCTTGGTCTATTCTGAATATTAAAGCCTCATCTGCCTCTTCTTCCTCTACAGGAACTAATATAGCATACTCTTTTCCTTCAGCTTCTAGCGTTAATATTATTTCAAATGCGCTTTCCACACCATTTTCGTCTATTAAGTTGATTATATTTTCTTGCATCTGCTTCACCTCTGATTTTTTTATTTATTATTTATATTATATATCATAAGTTTATAATTTTATAGCTATTTTAAAAATTTCTTTGTCTATCTAAATATCCTTGTAAAATTATTACTGCTGCAACCATATCTATAACACCTTTTCTGTTTTCTCTTCTTACATTTCCTTCTATTAAAGTTCTCTCAGCTGCTACTGTAGAAAGCCTTTCATCCCAGTATTCTATTTTTATTTTGGTTTCTTCTTGTAATAATTCACAAAACTTTATTACCTTTTCTCCTAGATCGGAA